>JAITUD010000427.1 GCA_031286555.1 Microbacterium sp.
AGCGACTCCGGCCGCGTCGACCAGCGTGAATCCGGCACCCGACTTGAGGACGCCGATCGGCGTGCGCTCCACGATGCGCACCGTGAGTCCGTGCGGAGGATGCACCTCGAGCGCGTAGGTCTCGATCAGCGGGAACGCCATCAGCGCGGACTTCACAGCGCTGTCGTCGACGAGGGCGAGCGGCCTGCCGACCTCACCGGACAGCGCCTGCTCCACCTTCTGCGGATCGATCGTCTTGGCCCCCACGACCGAGATGTCCTCGACCGCGAACAGCGGGCTGTACGCCGCGGCGAAAGTGCCCACCACCACCAGCACGACCACGCTGATCGACGTGATCCAGATCGTGCGACGCCGGCGGGCGCGCGACGTGAATCGCCGGATCTCCGCCCGCAGCGCCTTGCGCCGTGCGCGCGCCGCGCGCCAGACATCCGCTCCGCTGACCTCGCGCTCCGGGGCGTCCTCGGCCGGATCGATCGGGTCGATCGGCGCGGTCTCGTCGTCGGCGCCGGAGTCGGATGCCTCGCCACGCAGCGGCACCGGCCGCCGGACCGGCTCGGACAGAACCGGCTGACGCGCCTGCTCCTCCGAGGCCGGAATCGGTGCCGGGCGTCGCATGTCAGGCCTCCGGAGTCCGCCGGAGGGAGTCGAGCACCTGCGGGATGATCTGGTAGACGTTGCCGCAGCCCAGGGTCACCACGACATCGCCGTCACGGGCGAAGCCCGCGGTGTAGTCCGCGGCATCCTGCCAGTCGGCGACGTAGTGCACGTGCGCCGGGTCGGCGAACGCTCCGGAGACCAGCTCACCCGTCACTCCTGGCACCGGATCCTCGCGCGCGCCGTACACGTCGAGCATGACCGTGTGGTCGGCGTACTGCTCGAGCACCTCCGCGAACTCGCGGTACATGTGCTGCGTGCGCGAGTACGTGTGCGGCTGCTGGATCGCGATCAGACGGCCGCCGCCGGTCAGCGTGCGCATCGCCTGCAGTGCTGCGCGCACCTCGGTGGGGTGGTGCGAGTAGTCGTCGTAGACCCGCACGCCGCGCTCGGCGCCGTGCAGCTCGAGCCGCCGGACCGTGCCGGCGAAGCCCTCCACCGCCTTGACGGCATCGGGCAGGGCGTGCCCGAGCGTCAGCAGCACCGCCACAGCGCCGGCGGCGTTGATCGCGTTGTGCGCTCCGGGCACCGCGAGCTGCATCCGCGCGCGGTCCGCGCCGTGCACGATCGTGGCTGCGACGGGACCATCGGTGACGATGTCGTCCACGCGCACGTCGGCGCCGGCCGCCTCGCCGAAAGTGATGATGTTCGGATGCGTGAGCCCGGCGTGCACGCGCAGCGCGCCCTCATCGTCACTCGAGATCACGACGGCCTCTGACGCCTCGTTGCCGAAGCGCACGAAGGCGTCGTAGAAGGCGTCCTCGGAGCCGAAGAAGTCGAGGTGGTCTGGGTCGACGTTCGTGATCAGCGCGATCGACGTGTCGTAGAGCAGGAAGGTGCCGTCGGACTCGTCGGCCTCGATGACGAACAGGTCATCGGCCCCGGACGAACTGGAGATGCCGAGCTGCTCGATCACCCCGCCGTTGACGAAGTTCGGGTCGGCGCCGAGCGCCTGCAGCGCCGTGACGATCATCCCGGTCGAACTGGTCTTCCCGTGCGCACCGGCGACCGAGACCAGACGGCGCGAGCCGATCAGCCAGTGCAGAGCCTGGGAGCGGTGGATGACGTGCAGTCCACGCTCCTTCGCCAGGAGGAACTCCGGGTTCTCCGGCCAGATCGCCCCGGTGTGCACCACCGTGTCGGCGTCGCGGAGGTGGGCGGCGTCGTGACCGACGTGCACGGTGGCACCGGCGGCGGCGAGAGCGCGGAGGTTCGCGCTGTCGGCCCGGTCGGAGCCGGACACGCGGATGCCCGCGTCGAGGAACATACGGGCCAGCCCGCTCATGCCGGAGCCGCCGATTCCGATGAAGTGCGCGGATTCGATGGTCTCAGGGATCGGGAGGGAGAGGTCGGGTCTGATCATGTCCTGCTCAGTCTACTTTTGAGGTCTGCGGGGAGGGCTCAGCGACCCGCGCCGTCGTCGTCGAGCGCACGGTCGATCATCGCCACGACGTTCTCGGTCCCGCTGCGCGTGCCGACCCGCTCGGCCGCCGCCGCCATCGCCGAGATGCGCGCGGGATCGCGCAGCAGCGGGATCACCCTGTCGCGCACCGTGTCGGCGCTGAACGTCGCGTCGTCCAGCAGGACGGCGGCACCGGCCTCCACGGCGGATGCCGCATTCAGGCGCTGCTCGCCGTTCCCGACGGAGTACGGCACGTAGACGGCGGGGATGCCGAGAGCGGAGACCTCGCTCACGGTCGCAGCCCCTGCCCTCGAGACGATGACGTCGGCGAGGGCGAAGGCGAGGTCCATCCGGTCCAGATAGCGCCGCATGGCATAGCCCGGAACTTCCGGGTCGATCCACTCCCCGCGCTCCCCCGTCGCATGCAGCAACTGCCAGTCCGCGGCGAGCACATCGGCCCAGGAACCGGCAAGGGCCTCGTTCAGGCGCTGCGCGCCCAGCGAACCGCCGAACACCAGCAGCACGGGCTTCGCGGGGTCGAGGCCGAACAGCTCGGCGGCCTCGTCGCGCGCCGCCGCACGGTCGAGCTCGACCACCTCGCGGCGCAGCGGCATGCCGACGACCTCTCCGCGCTTGAGCGGAGTTCCGTCGAAGACGACGCCGACGCCCGCCGCACGGCGCGCGCCCAGCACGTTCGCGAGACCGGGCTTCGCGTTGGCCTCGTGAACGACGAACGGCACGCCCTCGCGCCGCGCCGCGACGTACGCGGGGGCCGAGGCGTATCCGCCGAAACCGACGACCACATCCACACCGCGCTCACGGATGTGCGCGCGCACCTGTGCGACCGCCCTGCGGAACCGGCCCGGGAAGGCAACGGCCTGCTTGTTCGGACGGCGTGGGAACGGCACCTTGTCCACGATGAGCAGCTCGTAGCCGCGCTCGGGGACCAGCCGGGACTCGAGCCCCTCCTTGGTGCCCAGCACCAGGACCGTCGCCTCGTCCCTGTCGCGGAGCAGGTCGGCGACGGCGAGCAGCGGGTTGACATGGCCGGCGGTGCCCCCGCCGGCGAGTAGGTACGTGGTCACCCAGTGATTTTATCGGGACGCGCGAACGCGCGAGCCCGTGCTAGCCCTGTCCCGTGCGCGCCCGAGTTCGCCGCGGACTGCTCTGCGCGCCCTTCGGCGGTGCCTGCTGCGCACCGCCGGAGACCGGAATCGTACGCGCGAACGCCAGCAGCACTCCGCACGCGAGCAGCACCGACAGCAGGGCGGTGCCTCCCTGCGACATGAACGGCAGCGGCACGCCCATCACGGGGAAGATGCGGATGACGACGCCGACGTTGAACAGCGCCTGTCCGACGATCCACAGCGTGATTCCGCCTGCGGCGACGCGGATGAACGGATCGTCGGTCTTGCGGATGATGTGGAACGCACCGACCGCGAACGCGGTGAAGAGGCCGAGTACCAGCACGCAGCCGATCAGGCCGAGCTCCTCACCGACGATCGCGAAGATGTAGTCGTTCGCCGCGGCCGGCAACCAGCCGTACTTCTCCTGCGAGTTGCCGAGGCCGACCCCGAAGATTCCGCCCGACGCCATCCCCCACATGCCGTGGGTCGCCTGGTAACAGGGGCCCATGATGTCGCAGTCCTCGGGATTGAACGCGGCGAGGATGCGCTTCATGCGGTTGTCGCTGGTGAAGGCATAGCCGAGCACCGCCACCACACCGAGCAGCATCGGCAGGATGAACAGCCGCAGCCGGACTCCGGAGAAGAACAGGCAGCCCAGCACGATGAGCACCAGCACCATGGCTGTACCGAGGTCGTTGCCGGCGACGACGCTGCCGATCGCGAGCGCCGCCATCGGCACCACCGGGATGAACACCTGGTGCCAGGTGTTCAGGCGGTTCTGCTTGCGCAGTAGCACGAACGCGATCCAGATCGCGAGGGCGAGCTTGATGAACTCGGACGGCTGCATGGTGTAGCCGGCGACCCTGATCCAGTTGCGGTTTCCCATGTCCTCGATGCCGAGCGGGGTGAACACCAGCAGCTGAAGGCAGAGCGCGCCGATCAGCCCGAGCCAGGCGAGCTTCTTCAGCAGGGCGACGGGGAATCGGCTGACGAGGAACATCAGCGGGATGCCGATCACCGCGAACACCGCCTGCTTCATGACCTCGTCGAAAGGTCCCTTGGTCGTGTTCGCGCTGGTCGCGGAGAGCACCATGACCAGACCGAAGACCGTGAGCAGCAGCGCGGAGAACGAGATGAGCAGGAACTCCATCGGCACCGGCTGGAACAGCCGGCCCAGCGACACGCGTGCGGCGAGGCCGCCACGTGCGGAGGAGGACGCCGCCGAGTCAGCGCGCTTCGGGTGAGCCGTCTGCGTCATCAGCGCTCCCCCGGTCGATCCAGTCCCGCACCGCCTCGGCGAAGCGGCGGCCGCGATCCGCGTAGCTGCTGAACTGGTCGAAGGATGCTGCCGCGGGAGCCAGCAGAACCGTGCCCCCGTCGCCCGCGATCCCCGTCGCCAGTTCGACGACGCGGGTCATGACCTCTTCAGTCTCCGCGGCGATGACCTCGTAGACCGGCACGCTCGGCGCGTGTCGCCGGAATGCCGAGACGACCGGGTCTCGGTCTACGCCGATGACGATCGCCGCGCCGGCGGTGCCGCCGACCTCGGCGACGAGCTCGGAGATGTCGACGCCCTTGAGATCTCCGCCGACGACCCAGACCGCACCGGGATAGGCGCGGAGCGAGGACGCCGCCGCGTGCGGGTTCGTCGCCTTGGAGTCGTCCACCCAGGTGATGCCCGAGTGCTCGGCGACCACCTGGATGCGATGCGCGTCGAGCTGGAACTGCTGCAGCGCACGGTGGATGGTCTCCGGCTCGACGTCCAGCGAGCGTGCCAGGGCCGAGGCCGCCAGGATGTTCTGCACGATGTGCGGAGCGGACAGGCCGACGCGTCGCAGGTCGTCGAGCGTGGTGAGCTCGAGAGCGCTGTTGCGACGGTCGTCGAGGAAGGCGCGATCGACGACGATGCTGTCGACGATGCCCAGGTCGCTGGGGCCGGGCGTGCCGAGGTCGAATCCGATCGCGCGGGCGCCGTCGACGACCTCTGCCTCCTCGACCATCAGCCGAGTCGCCTCATCCGCCTTGTTGTAGACGCACGCGATGCGGGTGTTGCGATAGACCAGTGCCTTCGCGTCGCGGTAGGCCTGAGCGCTGCCGTGCCAGATGAGGTGGTCGTCGGCGAGGTTCAGGCAGACCGCGGCGTGCGGAGAGGGCTGCGCCTCGGGCGCAGCCAGGCCCAGATACCAGAGCTGATGGCTGGAGAGCTCGACCACGAGCACGTCGAAGCCGCCCGGGTCGCGGACCGCGTCGAGCACGGGCACGCCGATGTTGCCGCACGGCGCGGCGCGCAGCCCGCCCTCGGCGAGCAGGGTCGCGGTGATCTGCGTGGTGGTGGTCTTGCCGTTCGTGCCGGTGATCAGCACCCACTCTGCCGGCGTGCCGTCCTCTCGGACGACCTTGTCGCGCACCCGCCAGGCCAGCTCGACGTCGCCCCACAGCGCGATCCCGGCATCCTGCGTCCAGCGGATCACCGGATGCGAGGGCGGGAACCCGGGAGAGGCGATCACGACGTCGGGCGCGAAGTCGATCAGCGACACAGGGGGCTCGGCGAGCGAGCCGAGCTCGAGCCTCGCACCGATCACGGGCAGCAGGCGCTGATACTCCTCGGAGGCGGACTCGGACAGCACGAGCACCTCGGCGCCGAGCTCGGTGAGCGTGTCGGCGACCGAGAATCCCGTCGTCGACAGACCGAGCACGGCGACCCGCAGGTCCGCCCAGTCCGCGTTCCAGCTGGTCAGCCCTTCCAGACGCGCGCTCATGAGTGCGTCAGCCAGTTGACGTAGAACAGACCGACCGCGGATGCCGCGAGCAGGCCGGCGATGATCCAGAGGCGCACGACGATCGTGACCTCCTGCCAGCCGCGCATCTCGAGGTGATGATGGAAGGGACTCATCAGGAACAGCCGCTTGCCGCGGGTGATCTTGAAGTACAGCCGCTGCAGGATCACCGAACCGCTGGAGAGGACGAAGACGCCGGCGATGAGCAGCAGCAGCAGCTCGGTGCGGGTCAGGATCGCCATCGCGGCGACCACGCCGCCGATCGCCATCGACCCGACATCGCCCATGAAGACCTTCGCCTTGGGCGCGTTCCACCACAGGAAGCCGATCAGTCCACCGGTGAACGCCGCGGCGACCGTGGCGAGGTTGAGCGGCTCGCGCACCTCGTAGCAGCCTGCGACGGCCAGACCGATGCAGGACTGCTTGAACTGCCAGAAGGCGATGAGGCCGTACGAGCCGACCACGAAGATCCCGGAGCCCGCGGCGAGACCGTCCAGGCCGTCGGTGAGGTTCACGCTGTTCGAGGTCGCGACGCCGATGAGCGAGACCCAGATCAGGTAGAGGATCCAGCCCAGCACGGTGCCGAAAGCCATGAGGTTCAGCCAGGGGATGTCGCGGAACAGCGACACGTAGCTGCTCGCCGGAGTCTGTCCGTAGTCGTTCTGGAACGCCGGGGCGAGTGCGACGACGCCGAACGGGATCAGCACCAGAAGCTGCCCGATGACCTTGCGCCACCCGGACAGGCCGAGGCTGCGCTGGCTGCGCACCTTCATGTAGTCGTCGATGAAGCCCACAGCGCCGAATCCGACCATGAGCCAGAGCACGAGGATGGCGGAGAGAGCCGGTTCCCCCTGGCCGAGATAGATGCCGGTGAAGTAGCCGACGATCGTGCCCGAGATGAAGATGAGACCGCCCATGCTGGGCGTGCCGCGCTTGTGCCCGTGGCTCGGGTTGCTGATGTCCTCGGGGGTGCGGATCACCTGCCCCCAGCCCAGCTTCCGGAACAGACGGAGGAAGACGGGGGTCAGGAACAGCGAGAAGGCCAGCGACACTGCCGCCGCCATAAGCAGAGACCTCACGAGAACGATTCTCCCAGACGATCGCCGAGAAACCTGAGTCCCGCGGAATTGGATGACTTCACGAGCACCAGGTCGCCGTCGCGCAGCTCACCGGTGAGGTACTCGAATGCGGCTTCCTGATCCGGCAGGTGCACGGCCTCTCCGTCCCACGATCCCTCACCGACGGCCGCGAGGAACAGCCTGCGCGCCTCGGTGCCGACGACGACGATGCGCTGGATGTTCAGTCGGACGGCGAGCAGGCCGATGCGGTCGTGCTCCTCGCCGTCGACCTCGCCCAGCTCGCTCATGGCGCCGAGCACGGCGACCGTCCGCTGTCCGGGTTCGGCGATCTGCGCCAGTGTTCGCAGGGCGGCGGCCATGGCGTCGGGGCTTGCGTTGTACGCGTCGTTGATGATGCGCACGCGATCGCCCCCCATCGGCTGCATCCGCCAGCGCTCGGCGATCTCGACGGTCTCGAGTCGCTCGATGGCAGTGGCCGCGGGAACGCCGAGGGCGCCCGCGGCCGCGATCGCGGCGAGGGCGTTCGACACATGGTGCTCGCCGAGCACCTGCATCCGCAGCGGCAGCGCTTCTCCCCCTGCGTGCACGACGCAGGTCGTGCCGGCCTGCGAGACGGCGACATCGGATGCTCGCAGGTCTGCGGCATCCGTCCGCCCGAAACCGACCACCTGCAGGCCGCGCGACTCGGCGAGGGGTCGCATGGCGGCCACTCGCGGGTCGTCGACGTTGAGCACAGCGGTGCCGCCCTGGCGTGCCGACTCGATCAGCTCGGCCTTCGCCTGAGCGGTCTTCTCGATGCCGCCGAAGCCGCCGGCGTGCGCCATGCCCACCATGAGGACGACGACGACGTCAGGATCGACGAGCCCCGCCAGCCGGGCGATGCTGCCCGCTGCCGAGGCGCCGAACTCGCTCACGAGGTACTTCGTGCTCTCGGTGACCCGGAGCATGGTGACCGGCGCGCCGACCTCGTTGTTGTACGAGTTGATCGGTGCGATGGTCTCGCCCTCGTCCTGCAGGATGCGGGCGAGGAAGTTCTTCGTGGTGGTCTTGCCGTTCGATCCGGTGATGCCTACGACACGCAGGTCGCCCTTCGCGCGCACCCGCGCCACGACCTCCTTCGCGAGCGTGGCCAGAGCGCCGATCACGTCGGCGACGACGATCTGGCTCACCGCGTCGTCGACGGAGGGCTCGACGATGGCGAGCACCGCGCCCGAGGCGACGGCGGAGCCCACGAAACGGTGGCCGTCGGTGACCTCACCCGGCTTCGCGACGAAGACCGCGCCGGGGACCATCTTGCGCGAGTCCGTGTCGACCACGCCGGAGACGACGGTCTCGGCGGTGTCGGAGCCGTGGAGTCGGAGTTCACCTCCCAGGACGGAGGCGATCTCGGCGAGGGACAGGGCGATCATGACGAACTCCATTACCGGCTGTGTGTCCGGCGAGTCATTCGCCGAACTTCGGGAGGGGCGCCTCCATCGGAGTGGACGACGGGGCGACGCGGTAGGTCTTCAGCACCTGGGTCAGCGCCTTCTGCAGAGCGGGCGCGGTTGCTGCCGACGAAGTAATCCTAGTCGGCTCCTCCATCGTGATCATGACGACGTACTTCGGGTCCTCGATCGGAGCGACGCCGAGGATCGACGTGTAGTACAGCCCGGACTTGTAGTGCCCCTTGCCGTCCGCGACCTGCGCGGTACCCGTCTTGATGCCGATCCGGTAGCCGGGGACCTTCACCGTGTTCGAGAGTCCACCCTGCACCGCGACGTTCTCGAGCATCCGGCGCACCTGGGCGGCCGTGCTCTCGGAGACCACGCGGTTCTTGTTCACCTCGGTCTTGTGCTCCACGCCGTTCCGGTCGGTGCACGACTCGACAAGGCTGAGGTCGATGTGCTCGCCGCCGTTGGCCAGGGTCTGGTATGCACTGGCGACCTGGATCGGGGTGACGGTGTACGCCTGGCCGAACGTGGTGGTGTACAGGGTCTGGTTGTCCCAGGTCTTGGGGTCGCGCACACCGCCGGAGACCTCTTCGGGGAAGCCGACCGCGGTCGGGGTGCCGACACCGAACTTCTTCAGGTAGTCGTACCTGGTCTGCGGCGAGACCTTCGAGCCGAACTTCGACAGCGCAACGTTCGAGGAGTCGATGAGCGCGCCGGCCAGCGTGTAGTGGTACAGCGGGTGGCCGAAGGAGTCACCGATGTTCGCGCCGTTCGGGAACTGCTCGCGCCCCTTCGCGGTGACCACGCTGAGCGGGGTCGCCGCGCC
>JAITUD010000428.1 GCA_031286555.1 Microbacterium sp.
GCCTCAGCGGCGAGCGCGCCGGCGACATCCCCGCCTGCCAGCGACGACGGGTCCGTCACGATCGCGACCCGCCAGGCGAGCTCCGTACCGGGATGCTCGGCGACCTGCGAGTACTGGAACCCACCGGGCTGCACCTGCTGCCAGGGGTCGGCCCACACCAGGGGCACGCCGTTCGGGGCATCCGCCACGACCGCCTCGGCTGCCGAGCCGCCGTCGACGAAGCCGATCAGCGCGAGCTCGGGACGAAGCGTCACCACCGCGCGCGAGCGGAACACCATCCGCTGCAGCCAGGTGGCCAGGCCCTCGGCGTCGCCGGAGTCGGCGATCAGCCACACGGACGAGCCGTCCTCGAGGACACCGGCGTCGTGCTCGATGTGCCCCTGCGGGTCGAGCACGAAGAGCTCGGTGCTGTCGCCGGGGCGCAGCCCGCCGAGCGCCTGCGAGGTGATCGAGTCCAGCCAGGTCAGCCTGTCCTCCCCCGCGACCTCGATGACCGTGCGGTCGCCGAGCGGCACGATGGCGGAACCGGATGCCAGCCGGCGCTGCTCGCCGATCGGGTCGCCGAAGTGCGCGATCGTGTCGCCGTCGCGCACCGCGCCGGGCAGTGCCATGAACGCGTCGAGAGTCATACCTTCGCCAATCTCGCCGAGGCATGCGAGGCCAGCGGCGATCCGAACGCCGCGATGTCCCACGCCCAGAGCAGGTGCCCGTCGACCAGGCCGTACATGCGGGATGCCGCAGCATAGGCCTTCGCTCCGGCCGTGCGCACCACGGCGTCGGTGGCGATGTCGATGCGCGGACCGTCGATGCGACCGAGATACAGCTCGAGTGTGCCGTCGGAGTGCGCCAGCGACACCTCGAGAGGGAACCCCTGCTCGGTGCGCAGCTGCTCGACGTCGGCGGCGGTGCGCGGCGCCGCCTCGGTCATCGGCGGCAGCAGCGCGGGGCCGGGGTCTGCATCGCCATGCGTGCGTCCGAGCCGCCAGAAGCCGCTCTCGGCGAGCAGCGGCACGGGCACGTCGCCGCTGAGGAACGATGCGGTGGCCGCGTAGTTCAGGAACGGGCCGCCGTCGTGGCTGAAGCTCACGCGGTGCGAGAACTCGCCCTGCAGGTGCTGCTCACCCGCGGTGTAGTCGATGACGCCCGTGCCCTCCCACACGCCGAGCAGCCACGACAGCGGCACCAGGTCGGCGGGGAGATCTGTGGGCAGATCGAACACGATCCGGTCAGCGCTGGCCGCGGAAGAGGTTGACCAGCACCACGACCGAGACGAAGGCGATCGCGAGGCTCGCCAGGCCGAGCAGACCGAGGAAGAAGAATTCGAGCGCGACGACGTCCATGACACTCACTCTATCTGCTCGCGCGACGTCCTGCGGCTAAAGGGTCGGGACGAGCGCCGCCAGCCCGAAGCCGACCGAGATCAGGCCCATGATCAGCAGCGCTCCGAGCACGCTCGCCGAGACGCGGACGATGAAGCCCTCGACCCTGCCGAACCACAGCTGCACGGCGAAGGAGAGCAGCACGACGATGCCGAACGCCACCAGCATCCACGGCACTCGGTCGTCCTCCGGGACGACGATGCCCAGAACGATGGACACGACCAGGGCGATGCCCCACACCACGTACACACCCAGATACGCGTTCCGCGGCGCCAGTGCTGGTTCGGTCATGAGTCCCATCCTCTCACCTCAGACTGAATAGCATGGGCAGGTGGCCCGGCTGCTGGTACTCACCTCGGATGCGGATGCCGTGCTGCCCGCGCTCGAGTTCCTCACGCATGCCGTGCGGCCTCACCCCGCCGATGCCGGGCACCTGCTGTCCGCACCGGAGGCCGACCTGCTGCTGGTGGACGGACGCACCGATCTCGCCGCGGCGAAGGCGCTCTGCCGGCTGCTGCGCACCACCGGAGAGCGCACACCGGTGCTGCTGGTCGTCACCGAGGGCGGGATGCCGGCGATCGCCTCCGACTGGGGGTTCGACGACGTGCTCCTGACCACGGCCGGCCCCGCCGAGATCGACGCACGCATCCGGCTCGTGCTGGCGCGTGCCGCGGAGTCGGCGGAACCGGTGCGGGTGCAGGCATCCGGAATCACGATCGACGAGCAGTCCTACTCGGCGAAGCTGCACGGCCGCCCCCTGGACCTCACCTACAAGGAGTTCCAGCTGCTGCACTTCCTCGCCACGCATCCGTCCCGGGTGTTCACCCGCGAGCAGCTGCTCAGCGAGGTCTGGGGCTACGACTACTTCGGCGGCACCCGCACCGTCGACGTGCACGTGCGGCGCCTGCGGGCCAAGCTCGGCGACGCCGAGCAGGTCATCGGCACGGTGCGCAACGTCGGCTACCGCTTCAACGTCTACGACGAGGATGCCGCGGACGCGTGAGCGTCATCCGTTAACCGCCCCGTCATCGGTCGGTGCAAGGATGTACCCATGATCGATCCCCTTCTCGTGGACTCCGGGCTCGGCGATGCCGAGGACGATGACTTCGACGCCATCGAGGAGCCCGACTCACTGCTGCCCGACCACCGGTATCTCGACCGCGAGCTGAGCTGGCTGGCGTTCAACCAGCGCGTGCTGGAGCTCGCCGAGGACCCCACGCTCCCCGAGCTGGAGCGGGCGAACTTCCTCGCGATCTTCGCGAGCAACCTCGACGAGTTCTTCATGGTCCGCGTGGCCGGTCTCAAGCGCCGCATCCTCACCGGTCTCGCGGTGCCGACCAACGTCGGCCGGGCACCCACCGACGTGCTGGCCGACATCTCGGCCGATGCGCACGCGCTGCAGCTGCGGCACGCCGACGTGTGGACCACGCAGGTCAAGCCCGCCCTGGCCGACTCCGGCATCGAGATCACCGAGTGGGATGACCTCACCGAGCCCGAGCGCGATTCGCTCGGCGACTACTTCCAGGCTCAGGTGTTCCCGGTTCTGATGCCGCTCGCGGTCGATCCGGCCCACCCGTTCCCCTACATCTCCGGCCTCTCGCTGAACCTCGCCATCCGCATCCGCAACGCCCGGACCGGGCGTCAGGAGTTCGCGCGACTGAAGGTGCCGCCCATGCTGCCCCGCTTCGTCGCCGTGCCAGGCGGCGGCGAGATCCTGCGCTTCATCCGGCTCGAGGAGCTCATCGCCAACCACCTGGGCGACCTCTTCCCCGGCATGGAGGTGCTCGACCACCACGCCTTCCGCCTCACCCGCAACGAGGACGTCGAGGTCGAGGAGGACGAGTCGGAGAACCTCATCCAGGCCCTCGAGGCCGAGCTGCTCAAGCGTCGGTTCGGTCCGCCGATCCGCCTGGAGATCACCGATGACATGGACGAGGTGACCCTCGAGCTGCTGCTCAAGGAGCTCGACATCACCGACCAGGAGGTCTACCGGCTCCCCGGCCCCCTCGATCTGCGCGGCCTGTTCGACCTGTCGCGCATCGACCGGCCCGACCTGCGCTACCCGCCGCACGTGCCCACCACCGCGGTGGCCTTCCAGCCCGGCGACAGCAACGAGCGCCCCGACATCTTCAAGGCGATCGGCAAGGCCGACGTGCTCGTGCATCACCCCTATGAGTCGTTCGCCACCAGCGTGCAGGCGTTCCTCGAGCAGGCCGCCCGCGACCCGCACGTGCTCGCCATCAAGCAGACCCTGTACCGCACCTCGGGTGACAGTCCGATCGTGCAGGCGCTGATCGACGCCGCGGAGGCGGGCAAGCAGGTGCTGGCGCTCGTCGAGGTCAAGGCCCGATTCGACGAGGCGAACAACATCGTCTGGGCGCGCAAGCTCGAGAAGGCGGGCGTCCACGTCGTGTACGGCCTGGTCGGGCTGAAGACGCACTGCAAGCTCGCGCTGGTGATCCGCGAGGAGGACGGCGTGCTGCGGCACTACTCGCACGTCGGCACGGGCAACTACAACCCCAAGACCAGCCGCATCTACGAGGACTTCGGCCTGTTCACCGCCGATCCGCAGGTCGGTCGCGACCTCACCCGCCTGTTCAACGAGCTGAGCGGCTACGCGATCGA
>JAITUD010000440.1 GCA_031286555.1 Microbacterium sp.
CGCCGCGCAGACGCAGCAGCAGCGCCGCCGGAAGCCCGGGAACGATCAGCAGGGCGCAGGCGACGAGGAAGGCCGGGGCCTGTGCGAACCAGTCGGCGCTCATGCGTCCACCAGCTCGATCGCTCCCTCGATCTCTCCGTCGTAGACGACCTCACCCTTCGAGATGACGACTCCCCTCGTGCACAGCTGGCGGACCATCTCCATGTCGTGACTCACCACGACAAGGGTCTTGCCCGCTGCGATGAGCTCTTCGAACTTCATTCGGCACTTCTCGCGGAACGGCGCATCGCCGACCGAGAGGATCTCGTCGACGAGGAGCACGTCGAGTTCGACATGGATCGCCACCGAGAAGGCGAGCCGCATGAACATGCCCGAGGAGTAGTGCTTGACCTCCTGATCGATGAACTGCTCGATCTCGCTGAACGCCACGATCTCGTCGTAGCGAGCCTCGATCTCATGCTTCTTCATGCCGAGGATCGCGGCGTTCAGGAACACGTTCTCGCGTCCGGAGAGCTCGGGGTGGAATCCCGCACCGACCTCGATCAGGCCGGCTACCCGCCCGCGGGTGAGCACCTGGCCGTCGTCGGGTTCCATGACGCCTGAGACGAGTTTGAGCAGGGTGGACTTGCCGGAGCCGTTCATGCCGAGGATGGCGACGGACTCCCCTTCGCCGATGACGAGGTCCACTCCTTTGAGCGCTTCGAACGTACTGGTGGTCTTACGGCGACGGATCCAGGCGACCACGGTGTCCTTCAACGAGAACGCGTGGTTGAGGGTGAACGTCTTGCGGACGCCGTCGATGATGATGCTCGGCTTCGCAGCCATGTGGGTGCTCATAGGTCCTGCGCGAATCTTCCCTCGAGGCGACGGAACACCAGCTGCCCGAGCAGCAGAGTGATGACGGATATGAGCAGCGTCCACAGCGTGTTCCAGCCGAGGTCGGGCGGGACCGGGATGACCGGTTCAGCTGTCGCCGGACGCCAGAACGCGTAATGGAACAGCTCCACGCCCTGCGTGATCGGATTGAGCATGTACAGCTCGACGATCCAGGACGGCCAGTGCAGCTTGTCGACGACCGCGGTCTCGACCATCGTCCAGGCATACAGCACCGGAGACGCCCAGGTCGCCAACAGCAGCATCAGCTCGACGATGTTCTCGGCGTCGCGGTAGCGCACGTTGATTGCGCCGAAGAGCAGTCCGAGGCCGAGCGAGAACAGCATGACGATGAACATGCCGATGAGGATCGCACCGATCCCGAGCAGCGACACCTGCGTGATCCAGCCCATGAGCAGACACACCAGCAGCAGCAGGCCCACCTGAGGCAGGAAATGCACGAAGGCGACAATGATCGCCGAGACGGCGAACAGCTGCCTTGGCAGGAACACCTTGCGCACCAGGGGCGCGTTCCCCACGATCGAGGTCGTCGCATTCTTGAACCCCTCGGAGAAGAGGTTGATCACGACGATGCCCGAGAACAGATACACCGCGTAGTTCGGAATCCCCTTGTTCATGTCCAGGAACAGCCCGAGCACGATCCAGAAAACCAGGAATTGGGCGGCAGGCCGGACGTACGACCAGGTCCACCCGAGGACGGAGTTCCGGTAGCGCGTGGTGACGCCGGTGCGCACCAGCAGGCGCAGAAGATATCGCCAGCGCACGACGTCGATCAGCCCGTGGCTCTTGCCAGGCACGTCGAAGTCGGAGCGCGGGACGAGAGCGAAGAGGTCAGACATCAACTCGCGATTCCGAGCGGGGACAGGGCACCCCACATCCTATCCGGATGCCTGAGGTCCGCCTCTCAGGCGGGCTCAGGCGCACGCGCGCATCTGCGCGACCCCGGCGTCTGAGAGCACACCGGGCCCACCGACCAGGGTCACCGCCTCCGTGCCGCGCTTCAGCATGAAGTCCCCGTCCACGCGCGGAATGCATGTGGGCTGCGACAGGAGCAGGGGGACTCCCCAGCGCCCCGCGAGCGCCGAGGCCGACAGCGCATCCGGGAAGTCGGCGCCGGAAGCGATCAGCGCCTTGAGCGCAGTCGTGGGGAAGTACCTGGAGTTCACCGCGACGTTCGTCTGGTAGCGATCAGCACCGGAGAGGCGCGTGACAGCGAGCCCCTGCTGCTTCGCTTGTTGCTCGATGCCCGCGCTGACGACTCCGGTACCCCCGACGATCGTGATCTTCGTGGCGCCGATCTTCTTGATCGTCGCCAGCGTCGCTGCATCCATCGCTCCGCTCCGGCCATTCACCATCAGGACGGGGGTCTTGTTGATGCTTCCGGCCGCCGCCGCGCTCAGTGCGTCAGGGAAGTCCAGGCCCGTCGCGAGGAGGACCTCGGCGCTTGCGCCACCCGACTCCACGACTGCGCGGGATGTCGCATATCGGTCGGCGCCGCCGTACCTGTCGATCTTGGATCCAGGAACCAGCGCCGCGACCTGCTTCGCGAGTGCTGAGGAGAGTACGCCCTCACCGCCCATCAGTACCACCCGCGTCGGGCCGAGTCGTTTGATCTCGTTCGACACAGCGGCCGGCAGGCCGTTCGCCGGCGAGAGGAGCATTGATGCCTCGTTCTTCGCGGCGATCGCGGACGCGCTGAGTGCGTCGGCGTACGACATACTCGTCGCGAGATACACAGTGCTGGTCCCAGACGGCCAAGCGGCACGGGAGACCGCGATCGCGGTGTCCTCGCGCGAAGCGCCCCAGAGGCGATCGACGCTGACGCCCTTGACGGCCACGGCCGCAGAGGTGGCGACCACATCCTTGTAGCCGGTCCGCTTCGCCGTCGCCTTGACGCTGAGGTTGGCGCCGCGATCAGCGGATACCGCCACATAGCGGACACCGGTCGCACCCGTGATCACCGTGCCGTTCCGATACCACTGGTACGCGACGCTGGTCGGTGCCGGAGTGAACTGCGCCGCGACGCTGAGCGTCTGCCCGACAGCGGCCGTTCCGGTGATCTTCGCCGACCCCGAGCTGAACGCCGCGAGCTGCGTGGACCCGAACCAGTCCGTGAAGTAGTTGTAGAAGTTCCGGTTCCCGTATGCCGAGCAGGAATCTCCGGTCCCGTACCCCGCACGCAGCGCCGCCGCGTTCGGCTGATACGGCGTGTAGTAGTAGAGTGCCGCGGTCGCCTTGTTCGCGACGTAGACCGGCGACGAGCCGCACTTCGTGTTCGGGTTGTAGAGGATGTTCCAGGTCTTCCCCGGCGCGTACCAGGTGAAGTACTTCCCCTCCATGTACACGTTCATCTGACGCGCGGCGCCGTAGATCTGATGGAAGAAGCCGACGAACTTCGGATCGCAGGGCGCGGTGTCGGGGCAGCCCTGCCCCAGCGCCTTGTCGTAGCGCCACTGGCTGGGCCAGGTGTGCGTGACCAGGCCCTGCTCCTTCTGCAGCATCACGATCAGCACCTGGGGGTTGATGTTGCAGGCCTTCGAGACCCGGTAGATGATGCGCGCCGCGGTCTCGTTCGCCGCTCCCGTGTAGCCCTTGCAGTACGTGTCTGCGGGTCGAGTGACCGACGTGATGCGGAAGTCCTTCAGGCAGGTGTATCCGCTCTGGCAGGCCTTGACCTTGGAGTTGAAGAACGCTTGGATCTGCGCCTCGGTCATCGTGCTCGAGTCGGTGAACACGGCGTTGCTGATGATGTTCCCCGCCGAGAATCCGACCAGCGATGCCTTCGCGGGTCCGTTCACCGGCGCCGCAGATGCGGCCGTCGTCGGGACGAGCACACTGAGCGACAATGCCGCTGCGGCTACTACTGCGGTGAGGATTCGGCTGATGCGGGGCATTTTCTGCGGACGCCGGGAACGTCTGAACATGTGAACAGTGTGACAGAAGTCACCAGTGTGGCGCGAGGGGTGCTCGCTTCACCCGGGAGTAAGCTCGTCGGCCACCCGTCTCAGAGTTCGGCGTGCAGCGCCCAGACCCGCTCCGCCGAACTGGCCCAGGAGAAGGCCTTCGCCCGGTCGGAGGCCAGCACCCGCAGCTTGTTCGCCTCGGTGCCCGCGGCCGCGACGACCGCCTCGGTGTAGTCCTCCGGCGCGACGACGAGGCCGCCGTCCGCGATCACATCGCGGTGCACCCCGCTCGAGACCGCGACCACCGGGACGCCGAGCACCATCGCCTCGATGACGCGCCACGGCCAGGCATCCAGCGCGCTCGTCGCGAGCACCGTCGCGGCACCCGCCAGCAAGGCCGCGCGGTCCGCCACGTCGAGCGT
>JAITUD010000457.1 GCA_031286555.1 Microbacterium sp.
TGGTCGGCTACGCCGGCCTGCTCGACCTCGGCTACATCGCGTTCTTCGCCGTCGGCGCCTACATCTCCGGCATCCTGACGACGGACGTCGGATGGCCGATGTGGGCGGCACTGCCGGCGACGATCCTCGCCTGCATCGTGGCCGGCGTGATCATCGGCGCGCCGACGCTGCGACTGCGCAGCGACTATCTCGCCATCGTCACCCTCGGCTTCGGCGAGATCATCCGGATCACGGCCAACAACCTCGACATCACCGGCGGCCCCTCCGGCATCCACGGCATCCCGACCTGGTCGTTCGGCGACTGGAGCTTCGCCGACGGACTCGTGCTGTTCGGGATCGAGTTCCCGCAGCGCGTGCTGTTCTACTACTTCGTCGGGATCGTGGTCGTGCTGGTCGGCGTGATCGGCGCAGGGCGCCTGGGCAAGGGCCGGATGGGCCGCGCCTGGAAGGCCGTGCGTGACGACGAGGATGCCGCAGAGGCGATGGGCATCAACACCTACATCGCCAAGATCTCCGCGTACATCATCGGAGCGGTGTGGGCGGGGCTGGCCGGACAGCTGATGGCCACGCACCTCTCGGCGATCAGCCCGAACAGCTTCCAGTTCCTGTACTCCGCGCTGATCCTGATGGCCGTGGTGCTCGGTGGCATGGGCTCCACGCCCGGCGTCATCATCGGCGCGCTGTTCGTCTCGCTCGCCCCCGAGCTGCTGCGCGATTTCGCCGAATGGCGCTATCTCATCTTCGGCGTGCTGCTGGTGGTCGTGATGCTGTTCCGTCCCGCCGGACTCTGGCCCTCGACGGCCGTGCTGCCATGGCTGAAGAAGCGCCGACCGGTGCCACCTCCGACAGCGGGATTCATGGCGGTGCCGCCAGCCAGGGCCAACGAGGACCTCGAGACCGTGGACGGGGAGGAGGCCCGATGAGCGCGCTGCTGGAGGTCACGGACCTGCGCCTGCAGTTCGGTGGCGTGAAGGCCGTGGACGGGCTCAGCTTCACCGTCGAAGAGGGCGAGATCCTCGCCGTGATCGGACCGAACGGCGCGGGCAAGACGAGCGCCTTCAACTGCATCTCGGGGTTCTATCTGCCGACGTCGGGGTCGGTCGTCTTCGATGGCAAGGACATCGTGCGCAACGCTCCGCCGATCTGGCGCTCGCTGCGTCTGCTCGACCTGCTGCAGAGCTTCGGGTTCTACCGGGTGCTGCCCTCGCGGGTCACCAAGTGGGGCATGGCCCGCACGTTCCAGAACCTGCGGCTGTTCCGCGAGCTGAGCGTGCTCGACAACGTGAAGACCGCGATGCACTCCACGGTGCGCGAGGGATTCTGGGCGACGCTGCTGCACACTCCCGGCTACCGCCGGGCGGAGCGCGAGTACACCGAGCAGGCGCGCGGATGGCTCGACTTCGTCGGCTTCACCGGTGAGGAGGACCTCTACGTGACCCAGCTGCCCTACGGTGAGCAGCGTCGCGTGGAGATCGCCAGGGCACTGGCCACGAGTCCGCGGCTGCTGCTGCTGGACGAGCCGGCCGCGGGCCTGAACTTCAATGAGAAGCAGGCGCTGATCGCTCTGATCCGCAGCATCCGCGACCGCGGCATCGCCGTGGTCCTGATCGAGCACGACATGGGGCTGATCATGGAGCTCGCGGAGCGGATCGTGGTGCTCAACTACGGCAAGGAGATCGCGGTGGGCACACCGGAGGAGATCAAGAACGATCCGGTGGTCATCGAGGCCTACCTCGGCGTGGACGACGACGAGGAGTCGCTGGACGACACGAAGCTGCAGACCGGCACCGTCGATCTCTCCCTGCTGGACAGGACGCGCAAGGAGGACCGCTCATGAGTGCGCTGCTGGTCGATGCTGCAGACGTGTACTACGGGCGGGTGCATGCGCTGCGCGAGCTGAGTTTCGAGGTGGCGGACGGTGAGATCGTGTGCCTGCTGGGCAACAATGGCGCCGGCAAGTCCACCACCATGAACTTGCTCTCCGGTCTGGTGCGCCCGAAGTCGGGCACCGTCCGCTGGGGCGACATGGACCTCACCACGGCCAAGCCGTGGGACATCGTATCGGCCGGGCTGATCCACGTTCCCGAGGGCAGGCGGATCTTCTCCACGATGACGGTGCACGAGAACCTGCTGCTGGGCGGGTACACCGTGCGCGATCAGAAACTGATCGCGCAGCGCGTCGACCAGGTCTACGCGCTGATGCCGCGGCTGGCCGAGCGTCGCAGGCAGCAGGGCGGCACGCTCTCGGGCGGCGAGCAGCAGATGGTGGCGATCGGGCGGGCCATCGTCGGCGGGCCGAAGCTGCTGCTGCTGGACGAGCCGTCGATGGGGCTGGCGCCGCTGGTGGTCAAGCAGGTGATGGAGACCATCCAGGCCGTGAACGCGCAGGGCACCACGGTGCTGCTGGTCGAGCAGAACGCGCGTGCCGCGCTGAAGATCGCCGATCGCGCGTACGTCGTCGAGACCGGCCGTGCGACGCTGTCGGGAACGGCCGCGCAGCTCGCCGCGGACTCGCGCGTGATCGACGCGTACCTGGGCGGCTGACGGCAGCGACCGCGAGGTGGCGATGCCGTAGGCAAGGATAGTAATATGTCACGCGGCACGACGTGCCGAAGGTAGAGGAGGCGGGCGGATGCGGGTCATCGTGATCGGTGCGGGCGCCATCGGCGCGGCCTGCGCGCTCGCGCTCACCGAGGCGGGGGCCGAGGTGATCGTGCTGGACCGCACCGGCGTCGCCGGCGAGACTTCGAGCCGCTGCGAGGGCAACATCCTCGTGTCGGACAAGGAGCCCGGCGCGGAGGCTCTGATGGCGATCGAGGCGAACCGCGCCTGGCGTGAGCTCGCCGAGCGGCTCGACGCCGACCGTGTCCCGGGCCAGCCTGCGACGGAGTTCGAGGCCAAGGGCGGCATCGTCGTCTCGTTCCCGGGTGGGACCGAGGGGCTCGCGTCGTTCGCGGACGGGCAGCGCGGCATCGGCATCCGTGCCGAGGTGCTGGACGAGGCCGCGCTGCGAGCCGCGGAACCGCACCTCTCGCCAGAGGTCGCCCTCGGCGTGCACTACCCGGATGACGCGCAGGTGCAGCCCAGCCTGGCCACGCAGGCGATGCTCGCGCGCGCCCGACACCTCGGCGCACGGTTCCGCATCGCCGAGGTCACGGGCGGCGTCGTCGACGGCGACCGCGTGCGCGGCGTGCTCACCCCCGAGGGGCGGATCGACGCGGATGCCGTGGTCAACTGTGCAGGGCCCTGGTCGGGAGACGCCGCCGCGCTGTTCGGCGCCGAGCTCGACATCCGCCCGCGCCGCGGCACGATCCTCGTGACGGTGCCGATGCCGCAGCGCGTGTTCCACAAGGTCTACGACGCCGACTACGTCGGCGCGGTCGGATCGGGGGATGCCGCGCTGCAGACCTCCACGGTCGTCGAATCGACCCCCGGTGGCACTGTTCTGATCGGATCCAGCCGCGAGCGCGTCGGCTTCTCGGGCGAGGGGCTGCTGGAGCCGCTCGCCGAGATCGCGGACAAGGCGACCCGGCTGTTCCCGTTCCTGCGCGACACCATGCTGCTGCGCACCTACTACGGCTTCCGGCCCTACGCGCCCGACCACCTTCCGGCGATCGGAGCGGATGCCCGCGTCGCGGGGCTGTTCCACGCCGCAGGGCACGAGGGCGCCGGCATCGGACTCGCGCCGACCACCGGCGCGCTCATCGCGCACGCCGTGCTCGGCACACCGGCGCCGCTCGACCCGACGCCGTTCCTCCCCACCCGCGCGACTCTGCAGGGGGTTCCCGCATGACCGTGCGGATCAGCTTCGACGGACAGCCCCTGGAAGGGCGCGACGGGCAGAGCATCGGCGGCATTCTGCTGGCTGCCGGCCATCGCACCTGGCGCGACGCGCAGGGCGGTGAGCGCGGCATCTTCTGCGGCATCGGCATCTGCCAGGACTGCGTCGTCACGGTGAACGGCGTCGAGGGCGTCCGGGCCTGTCAGCGCACAGCCTGCGCGGGCGACGTCGTCGAGAGGGAGGCGCGGGCATGACGCGCATCGTCGTGATCGGCGCGGGCCCCGCGGGCCTCGCCGCCGCAGCATCCGCCGCCGGCGGGGGCGCCGACGTCGTCCTCGTCGACGAGGGCGAGCGCATCGGCGGGCAGTTCTGGAGGCACCATCCCGTCTTCACCGACCCGCGGATGCAGCATCAGCTCGGTCGTTTCGGCGAACTGCAGCAGAGCCTAGCCGAGGTGCGGGTGCTGTCGTCGACGAGCGTCTGGCGGGTGGAGGCGGGCGAGCCGCTTCGCGTACACATCCTCACCGGGCCGGTCGACGACGCGGGGCGCCGCGGCGAGACGCTCGAGGCGGACGCCGTGGTGATCGCCACCGGCGCTCACGACCGAGTGCTCCCGGTGCCGGGCTGGACCCT
>JAITUD010000474.1 GCA_031286555.1 Microbacterium sp.
CACGGCGATGAAGATGATGCCGATGATGTCGTCGAGGATCGCCAGCGCGAGCAGGAACACGCGCACGCCGGAAGGCAGACCTCGGCCGAACATGGCGAGCACGCCGAGCGCGAAGGCGATGTCGGTGGCGGTCGGGATCGGCCAGCCTGACGCGGTCTCGGGGCCGCCGGCGATCAGCAGGTAGACCGCGATCGGCACCAGCACGCCGCCGGCCGCAGCGACCGCGGGCTGCGCGGCCTTGTGCAGGCTGTCCAGCTCGCCGTGCGTGAGCTCGTGACGCAGCTCGATCGCGACCATGAGGAAGAAGATCGCGAGCAGGCCGTCGGCGATCCAGTCCGAGATCGAGTGATCGATGTCGGTGCCGGGCACCCCGATATGGAAGTTCAGCACCTCCGCGATCGAATCGTGCGTGGGCAGGTTGGCCAGCAGGAGTCCGAGACCTGCTGCGACCAGCAGGAGCACGGCAGGGAACTGCTGCCCGCGGAGGGCCTTCACCGAGATGCGCATCCCCTCCATGCTCTCATCACCGGCGGTCGTCACGCGGTCGGGAGCGCTGTTCGCGCCGGGATACTCTCGAGGAATGACCCCCGAGCCCACCCCCACCGAGGCCATTCGCGTCATCACCCGATTCGAGGCGTCCAGCGGCATTCCCGAAGAGATGCGCGCCGATGTGCGCCTGCTGGGCGGACTGCTCGGTCAGGTCCTGCGCGAGTCCGGCACACCGGGCCTGTTCGAGGATGTCGAGCGGCTGCGCCTGGCGACCATCCAGGCCTACGACGAGGAATCGGATGCCGCGTTCCGCCGCGCCGCCGAGATCGCCGACGAGTTCACGATCGAGCGCGCCGATGAGGTGGCGCGGGCGTTCACCTGCTACTTCCACCTGGTGAACCTCGCCGAGGAGCACCAGCGCGTGCGCATCCTCCGCGAGCGCGCCGGCAGGCCCGGCCGCGAGGCCGCCGCCGACACCGTCGCGACCGCCTTCGCACGGCTGCGCACCGAGGTCGGCGAGGACGAGGCGCGGCGACGCCTGGCAGGGCTCCGCTTCCACCCGGTCTTCACCGCGCACCCGACCGAGGCGCGCCGGCGGGCCGTGTCCGGCAGCATCCGTCGTCTTGCCGAGCTGCTCACCCAGCACGACGCGACCAGCGACGGCGGCTCCGAGCAGCGCCGCGCGCTGCGCCGGATGCTCGAAGAGGTCGACACCCTGTGGCGCACCGCGCCGCTGCGCGCCCAGAAGCCGACGCCCACCGACGAAGTGCGCACCGTGATGAGCGTGTTCGACGAGACGCTGTTCACGACCGTGCCGCACATCTACCGCCGCATCGACGACGACCTGCGCGGCGAGGAGTCCGGCGACTCCGCACCGGTCGTGCAGCCCTTCGTGCGGATCGGGTCCTGGGTCGGCGGCGACCGCGACGGCAACCCGTTCGTC
The DNA here is from genome assembly GCA_031286555.1 of Microbacterium sp. Taxonomy (GTDB): domain Bacteria; phylum Actinomycetota; class Actinomycetes; order Actinomycetales; family Microbacteriaceae; genus Microbacterium. The sequence continues at coordinate 1,433 of JAITUD010000474.1, forward strand.
ACATCGTCCGTCACACGCGAGGCATCCGCGATCGCCGCCGAGCACGTGCTGCGCGGGCTGGAGAGCGCCATCGAGCGCATCGGTCGCACGCTCACCCACGACGCCGAGGACACCCCGCCCAGCGCCGAGGTGCAGGCCATCTGGAACGCGTTCGCCCAGGCCGACCCCGAGCTCGCCGACGAGGTCGCCACCCGCTCCCCCGCCGAGCCGCACCGACGGGTGCTGCTCGTGCTCGCGCATCGCGTGCGCGCCACCCGTCACGAGAGCCGCGGCGCCTATGGCGCTCCCGAGGACCTGCTCGCCGACCTGCGCGCGGTGCAGCGGTCGCTGGCGGACGCCGGCGCGCGGCGCCACGCCTTCGGCGGTGTGCAGCACCTGATCTGGCAGGTCGAGACCTACGGCTTCCACCTCACCGAGCTCGAGGTGCGCCAGCACTCCAAGGTGCACCGGCAGGCACTCGCCGAACTGGATGCCGGCGGCCCGATCAGCGCGCAGACCGAGGAAGTCCTCGAGGTGTTCCGCGCGATCGCCGAGATCCAGAAGCGCTACGGCCTGCGTGCCGCAGGCCGCTACGTCGTGTCGTTCACCCAGTCCGCCGAGGACCTGGCGAACGTGCACCGGCTCGCGCACCACGCGCTCGGTGATGATGCACCGGTGCTCGACGTCGTCCCGCTGTTCGAGACCTTCGCCGACCTGAAGGCGGCACCGGGCATCATGAGCACCGCCGTCGCCACCCCGGAGTTCCAGGCGCGCCTGGCCGAGACCGGCAACAGGCTCGAGGTCATGCTCGGCTACTCCGACTCGTCGAAGGACGTCGGCCCGGTGGCCGCGAACCTCGCCCTCTACGAGGCGCAGCGCGAGATCGCCTCGTGGGCGAAGGATGCCGGCATCGAGCTGACCCTCTTCCACGGTCGCGGCGGCGCTCTCGGCCGCGGAGGCGGCCCCGCGAACTCAGCGATCCTCGCGCAGCCGCCGCACTCGGTCGACGGCCGGTTCAAGCTCACCGAGCAGGGCGAGGTCATCTTCGCCCGGTACGGCGAGCCGGCGATCGCGATGCGGCACATCGACCAGGTCGCCGCGGCGACGCTGCTGGCGTCGTCGCCCACCGTCGAGGAGCGCACCAGCAGTGCGGCATCCCGTTTCGCGCACATCGCCGACGTGATGGACACCGCCTCACGGGAGCGGTTCGTCTCGCTGGTCGCGGCCGACGGCTTCGCGCCCTGGGTCGCCACCGTCACCCCGATGGAGGAGATCGGCCTGCTCGCGCTGGGCTCCCGCCCGGCCCGCCGCGGTCTGTCCGTGGAGTCGCTCGAAGACCTGCGAGCCATCCCCTGGGTGTTCGCATGGACGCAGGCTCGCATCAACCTCGCCGGCTGGTTCGGCCTGGGCACCGCGCTCGAGGCGGTCGGCGACGAGCAGGCGCTGATCGAGGCGTATCGCGAGTGGCCGCTGCTGCACACCATGGTCGACAACGTGGCCATGAGCCTGGCGAAGACCGACGAGCGCATCGCCCGCGAGTACCTCGCCCTCGGCGACCGCGACGACCTCGCGAAGCTGGTGCTCGACGAGCTCGAGCTCACCCGGGACTGGGTGATCCGCCTGACCGGCGGCGACCGCCTGCTCGCGAACAAGCCCGTGCTGCAGCGCGCCGTGCAGCT
>JAITUD010000529.1 GCA_031286555.1 Microbacterium sp.
GTGCCCAGCACCATGCCGAGGATGCCGAAGATCTGCCGAGGCACGTTCCCCGAGGCGCGCTCCGCCGTGGTGCGGAAGATCTCGGGGAACAGCGCCGACACGTTCAGCACCACGACGACGAACGCCACGTCGTACACGGCGACGACGACGATGAACCACGCGATCAGTCCGCCGGCCGGCAGCGCCGGCGGCATCCAGATCAGCGCGAACGCGACCACGAGCGGAACGATCCCCAGCCCGATCCACGGCATGCGCCGCCCCCAGGGCGTGCGCAGCCGATCGGACAGCGCGCCGACCACGGGGTTCAGCACAGCGTTCAGGATGCCGTGCGCGATCATCGCGACGGCGACCCAGCCCGCCGGCACCCCCAGGTGCGCGACGTAGAAGTACACGACGAACGCCGAGAAGGTCTGCGACATCAGCTGGATCGGGAAGCCGGATGCCCCGAAGGCGATGCTCTGCGCGCGCGTCGGCGCCCCTTCGAGGCGGCGGTCGCGGATGCCGGTGACGAGGCTCATGCCCGCTGCAGCTCCCGCAGCTCGCGCCATCCGATGCGGACGAGTCCCTCGGCGACGATCGCCTCGGCGACGACCGCATCGGCGAGCAGGCGCAGCTCGTACCCGCGCTTGGGCGCGCCGTAGTCGACCGTCGCGCGCAGCTCGTCGTCGTCCACCATCGGATGCAGGAAGATCTCTGTCACTCCGGCCGGCACGGCCCGCAGCAGGTCGAGGAAGCCGTCGCGCACCTGCTCGTAGGTCTCTGCGGCATCCGTCCCCTCGCGGGCCAGACCGAAAGGATGCGTCCAACTGCGATCCGGGATGATCACACCCGCGGCGTCCGCGGCGGCCGCCGCCTGCTCGATCAGCGGCTGCAAGACGGGGTCGATCTCGAGACCTGTGCCGTAGCGCGGCAGCCGGAACGGCAGCCCGTGCGCCGCGGCGAGCGGCAGCACCTGCGCGAGGAAGTCCCGCCCGGTCTCCAGCCCGTAGACCGAGCCCATGTGGTTGTCGAGGTGCGTGACGTCGATGCCGGCGGCGAGCGCCGCCTCGAGCTGCGCGGTGATCTCGGCCGCGACATCCGACTCGGCCGCATGCTGCTCGACCTCGAGGGACGTGTGCGGGAAGTACCCGTCGGCGTCGACCAGCGAAGAGCGGATGCCGGTCAGCGGACGCCACCGGTATCCGGTCCACTCGCTGGTGAGCACGAGATGCACGCCGATGTCGAGATCGGTGCGGGACGCCGCGAATGCGGCCGCTTCCGGTGCCCAGGCGCACGGCATCATCAGGGTTGTCGAGTCGAGGTGGCCGTCCGCGAGCAGGCCGGTGATGGCGCGGTTCGCGGCGCGGCACATGCCGAAGTCGTCGGCGTTGAGGATGATCGCGCGGGTCCCGGCCGGCAGGCCGAGGCGATCGGTGAGGGGTACGGGCACGGGCTTCTCTACGTTCTGCTGGATGGAGTTCTGCTGGATTCGGGTGTGACGATGCGGGTGAAGAGCGTGGCGCGCAGTGCTTCGGTGGCCTCGGACACCGCACCGACCAGCGGGGCCTCGGCGCCGAAGGCGGATGATGCGAACGGCATCGGCAGCTGGGCGTCGAACTCCTCGGCGGCGGCGCGAACGGCGTCGAACAGCACGGGATGCGCGGCATCGCCGGCGAGCACGATCAGACCCGGGTCGAGCACGAGAGTGATCGATCCGGCGATGAGCACGAGCCTGCGGGCGATCTCCGCGGTCATCACCCGCGCGCTCTCGTCTCCGGCTGCGGCGGCCCCGAGGTGCGCCGGCAGCGGCAGCGACGGATCGCGGCCGGCGACCAGCGCCAGGTCGGCCGTCACCGCGTGCCCGAGCACGGGGGCGCCGATCGGCAGCGGTGGCTGCGGCAGGTAGTTCACCTCGCCGGCGATGCCGGAGATCCCGCGGTGCAGGGCGCCGTCGATGATGTACGCCGCGCCGAGCCCGTCGTCGAGCAGCAGCAGTGCGAAGCCCTGGTGCTGCTCACCGATCGGACCGGACAGCTCTGCGAGGGCGGCGAGGTTCACGTCGTTCTCGATGCGCACCGGGCAGCCGAGCCGGTCGGACAGCGCCGCACGGAACGCTCCCCCGTCGGGCCCCTGATCGTCGCGGATCTCACCGTCGGCGCGCACGATCCCCGGGACGGCGACGACCGCGACAAGCACGGGCGCGGTCGTCGTGGCGCGGCACTCGTCCAGCAGCGCGGCGATCGCCTCGACCCGGTCGACCACGACCGGCAGCGGTCCGTGCGCCTCGGCCCGGACGGCGCCCGTGGCGTCGAGGAGGACGACGTGGATGTCGTGGTGGTCGATGTGGATGGCTGCGGCAAGACCCAGCCGGGGGTTCAGCCCGACGCGCGTCGCGGCCGGACCCTTGGTCGCCTTGTCCACGCCGGCGGCCGCCACGGCATCGCGTGATTCCAGCATCCGAAGCACCTGTGTGACGGCGGTGCGCGACAGCCCGGTCTCCTGCATCAGCTCGGCTCTGGTCAATGCGCCGCGTCTGGCCAGCGCTTCCAGGATCGCTCGTGTGTTCATCGTCCGCAGCAGGGTCTGGGGGCCTGCGAGAGGTCTCGTCACGTGCATCCTCGCAATTCGTCCGGAACAGTCTGGCACAGCGCCTCGACGGCTGCGCCACTTCGCGTCGCACCTGTGGACAACTCCCGCTGCGCCCTCGCGGGATACTGGAGACGATGAGCGAATCACCGATCGTCATGACCGTTTCCGGCCCTGTCCGCGGCATCCGCCGGCAGCGGGACGCCGCATTCCTCGGCATCCCGTTCGCCGCACCGCCGACCGGCGCGCGCCGTTTCCTGCCGCCGCAGCCCGTCGAGCCATGGACCGAGGTGCGCGACGCGACCGCCTACGGCGCGACGCCACAGCGGCGTGAGGAGCCGAACGCGCTCATCCCGGAGCCCTCGGTCACGGGCTCGTCGACGCTGAACGTCAACGTGTTCACCCCTGCCACGGACGGCTCGGCCCCCGTGCTCGTCTGGATCCACGGCGGCGGATACTCCTCGGGCTCCCCCGCGAGTCCCTGGTCCGACGGCCGCACCTTCGCCCGGGACGGAGTCGTCACCGTGACGGTCTCGTACCGCCTCGGCTTCGACGGCTTCGGCGTGATCGACGGGGTGCCCGACAACCGCGGCGTGCGGGACTGGCTCGCGGCGCTGGAGTGGGTGCAGCG
>JAITUD010000002.1 GCA_031286555.1 Microbacterium sp.
GACGAACTCGACCAGCACTGGAACGACCCGGTGCGCACCGTGATCAACGGTCTTCGCACGTCGTACACCTTCGGCACCGGCTCGAAGGCGCAGGACCTCACGCCCGGCCAGCTGCTGGAGCGCCTCGGCTTCACCTCGGCGCAGCTGTCCACGCCGGTGAAGGACCTGTCCGGTGGGCAGCAGCGCCGCCTGCAGCTGCTTCTCGTCCTGCTCGACCAGCCCAACGTGCTGATCCTCGACGAGCCGACGAACGACATGGACACCGACATGCTCGCCGCCATCGAGGACCTCCTCGACTCCTGGCCCGGCACCCTCCTCGTCGTCAGCCACGACCGGTACTTCCTGGAGCGCGTCACCGACCAGCAGTACGCGATCCTCGACCGGCACCTGCGGCATCTGCCCGGCGGGGTGGACGAGTACCTGCGGCTGCGGGCTCTGGAGCAGTCCTCGCCCCCGGTCGTTGAGCGAGCGACGAAGGAGCGAGACGAAACGCCCGCAGCATCCTCCCTCGACGGCGCCGCCCGCCGCACAGCCGAGAAGGAGCTCGCCGCACTCGAGCGCAAGATGCAGAAGCTGAACGGCGACGTCGACAAGGCCAAGCACGCCCTGGCCGACCACGACCAGGCCGACTACGCCGGTCTCGGCGAGAAGATGAAGGCGATCCAGGCGCAGCAGGACGAGGTGGAGGAGCTCGAGCTGCGCTGGTTCGAGCTCACCGAGCAGCTCGGCTGACCTTCCGAGGGCTCGCGAGTTCCGGCATCCGGGAATAGCGTGAACGTGCCGCGGACTTGTGTCCGGTACGGAACCGCCATCCGGGAGGCGTCATGGAAGGTCTCGAGGTCACCGTCCTGCTGGGCGCGACCATCGTCGTGGGCGCGATCATCGCGCCGCGGATACGGCTCGCGCTGCCGCTGGTCCTCGTCGTGCTCGGGCTGCTGCTCGGCTTCGTCCCGGCGCTGCGCGAGATCCAGCTGCCGCCCGAGACCGTGCTGCTGCTGTTCCTGCCGGTCATGCTGTTCTGGGAGAGCCTGACCACGTCGCTGCGCTCGATCCGCCGCGACTTCCGCTACATCCTGCCGATGAGCACCGTGCTCGTCGTGGTCAGCGCCTTCGCCGTCGCCGGTGTGGCCGTGCTGTTCGGACTGCCGTGGGAGGCAGCGCTGATCCTGGGAGCGGCCGTCGCGCCGCCGGATGCCACGGCCGTGGCCGCACTCGGCCGCCTGCTACCGCGGCGGATGTTCATGAAGCTCAAGGCGGAGAGCCTGACCAACGACGGCACCGCGCTCGTGCTCTACGCGATCGCCGTGTCACTCGCGATGGGTGCGCAGATCACTCCGCTCTCGGTGACCTGGATGGTCGTCGTCTCGTACGTCGGCGGCATCGCCGCGGGGGTCGCGGTCGCGGGCCTCGGCTATCTCGTGCTGAGTCGCATGACCTCGACGATCGTGATCAACGTCACCCTGCTGCTCCTGCCGTTCACGGCGTTCCTGGTGGCCGAACTGGTCGAGGCGTCCGGGGTGCTCGCCGTGGTCGTCGCGGGGCTGATCGTCGCGGCGATCGCCCCGCGCATGACGACGGCGTCGTCGCGACGGCAGGCGGATGCCGCGTGGCCGTTCGGCGTCTACCTGCTCAACGGTGCGCTGTTCGTGCTGATCGGCATCGAGGTGCAGTACGTCGTGCACGAGATCTCGGCGGCGATGATCGGATGGCTCGCGCTGGTGACCGTCGCGGTCTGGCTGGTGCTGCTGGCCGTGCGCCTGCTGTTCCAGCTGCTCACCGCACCGTTCAGCAGGCATGCATCGACGCTCCCGCCGCGCACGCGGGCGCGTGCCTGGATCGTCAGCACGGTCGCAGGCATGCGCGGCGCGGTGTCGCTGGCGATCGCGCTGTCGGTGCCTCTCGTCACCAGCTCAGGACAGACGCTGCAGGGGCGTGACGCCGTGGTGTTCGTCACCGCCGGAGTCATCCTGCTCAGCCTGCTGGTGCAGGGGCCGCTGCTGCCCGCGATCGTGCGCTGGGCGAGGATCCCGGTCGACCACGCCGAGGACGAGGAGTACGAGATGGCCGAGCGCGCCATCTCGGGTGCGGCGCTGGCAGCGCTGGACGAGCTCGCCGCCGAGCACGGTGTCAGCGAGGAGGTGCGCGACCGCGCCCGCCGCGAGGGGTACGAGGCGCTCGAACTGGCCAACGCCCGCACGCTGGAGCGCGAGCGGGCGCTCATCGATGCCGAGGTCGGCGAGATGGAGGCGATGCTCGACGAGCCGGATCCGCTCGCGCTGGAGTCCGCGGTAGATCCGGCGATCACGGGCCCTGCCGCCCCGCTGCAGATGCTCGCCGTCTCCACGGATGTCGACGTGCTCCAGCGCTCGCCGCTGGTGCGCCACGACGAGGCCACCCGGCTCAAGCTCGCGCTCATCGAGCGCAAGCGCACCGTGCTGCACGGGCTGCGCCGCTCCGGCACGGTCGACGACCTCATCGTGCGCCGGATCGCCGCGCGGATGGACCTCGAGGAGGTGCGCCTTCGCGGCATCGAGGAGCTCGGCTGACGCCGGCTGTGACGCCGTGTGACGGGCTGATTCGGGTGGCACCGGATGCCGCACGTACCGTGTTCGAGTCCCCCAAGAGAGGAACCCGACCACCATGTCACGACGCATCACGTCTGTCATCGCCG
>JAITUD010000055.1 GCA_031286555.1 Microbacterium sp.
CCCGGATGACGAGCCGCAGCGTTGAAGACGACGCCGGCCGGTTCCCCGCGGGACCCGGCCTTCTGTCACATCCGCGGATCAGGCGTTCAGCGCCTGGAACTCCGTCCAGATCGACGCGCAGTCCTCGCGACCCGAATCCAGGTGGATCATGTCGAGCGTCGACGTGTCGCTGCCGTCGAGGTACTTGCGCAGGCGCACATCGCTGAAGCCGTTGTCACCGGCGTCGACGTGCGTCGATGCGTAGTAGCAGGTGGTGATGCCGGCCCACATCATCACGGCGACGCACATCGGGCACGGCTCGCAGGTCGCGTACATGACATGGCCCGACAGATCGAGCGTGCTCAGCTTCCTGCAGGCCTCGCGCACAGCGACCATCTCGGCGTGACCCGAGATGTCGGTGTCCTTGATCACAGTGTTGCCGACCGCGACGACGATCTCGCCGTCGCTGTTCACCAGGGTCGCACCGAACGGACCGCCGGTTCCTTCCCGCATCCCTTCGAGCGTCACCTCGACGGCCGGGGTGAAGTACGAATCCAGGACCTCGGGGGAGGGCGTGGTGTGAGTCATCTCAGTCTCCTTCGGATGCGGTCAGGCGCGCTTGCGCGCGGTCAGGGTGAGGATCGTGTAGCCGACGAACCCGATGATCAGACCGGAGAAGAACGCCATGTTCTTCACCTGCACCAGGAAGTCGATGTTCGTGAACACCGTGCCAAGCATCGTGAACACGAAGCTGAAGATCAGCAGGCCCACGGCGCGCCAGTTGTATGCCGGCAGCGAGCCCTTCTGGCCGCCCTTGTAGTCGGCGTAGATGCCCTCTACGTCCAGCGTCTTCTTGCGCTCCACGAAGTACGAGGCCAGCATGATGCCGGCGATCGGGCCGAACATCGATCCGATGAACGCGTAGAACAGGAAGAGGATGCTGGTGGTCTCGAGGAACACCCACGGCAGGATCAGGGTGCCGACGACGGCGGTCAGCACCGCACCGCGGTTGAGGGTGAACACCTTGGGCAGCTGAGCGGTCAGCTGGAGCCCTGCGGGGAGCATGTTGCCGAACACGCAGAACGCGATCGCGCCGACGTTCATCGCGAGGATGAGGAACACGACGACGAACGGGTTGCCGATCGAGTTGATCGCCTGGACGAAGACGACGGGGCTGTTGATGTCGAACCGGCCGCCGGTGGCGACCGACAGCGAGGCCATGAACGACACGGTGACAAGGGTGAACAGGATGTACGAGGTGATGACGCCGAGCGGGAAGCCGATCGCCGGGGCCTTCATCGACGTCGCGTTCCGGGTGTAGTCGCCGGTGTTGACGATCGGGCCGGCCCAGTTCGAGACCAGCGCGGCCACGCAGCTGATGAAGATCAGAGGGGTGACGTCGGCCTGCACGGCCTGGAAGGCGAACACCTCGCCGAGGCCGCCGGCGTTGGCCACGGCGAGGATCACGGCGATCACGATCAGCACGAACACGAGCGGGTTCGCCCAGGTGCTGAACCTGCCGAGGAACTTCTGTCCGCCCAGGAACAGCGCGACCGTGATGACCCAGGTGATCAGGTACGAGATCGCGGTCGGGATCGGCAGGCCGAGGATGTCGGCGCCGTTCCCGATGTTCTCGAAGCCGGGGAAGACCGTCTCGAACACCACGTCGAGCGCCTGCGCGGACGAGACGGTGGTGAGGCCGAAGAAGACGACGCCCGCGATGATGCCGCGGATCCAGGTCGGTACCAGCGCACCCTTGTGGCCGAAGGCCTCTCGCAGCTGCATAGCGAAGGGCACGCCGTACTTGGCCGCGGCCTGGCCGTTGAGCACGTAGCCGATCGAGACGATGACCGCGGAGGTCATGATCGCGGCGACGACCTGCCAGGCGGAGAGGCCCAGTGCGAAGAACCCGACGACCGTGAAGTACGACAGGATGTTGTGGATCGGGCCCATCCACACGGTGGCGAACTGGGTCGTCTTCCAGGTGCGATCCTTCGGGCGGATCGGGAGCACGTCATCGGCGTAGCCGCGCGAGGAGTACTCGGCGATGCGCTCGGGGCCGGGGTCGACGAGCGTCGGATCGATGGCGGGTGCGGACATGGTCATCCGTTTCTCTCTGCACCGTGTGTGAAGTTTCTGCGGTGCGGCCGGGTGCGGTGCTCTGCCGGCCGCACCGAGGGTGACTCAGCGCTCGGGTGCCTGAATCAGGGTGGGGGCGATGGCGTTGCTCAGCGTCAGCTCATCGCTGGGGCCGAACGAGACCGTCTCCTTCGTGACGCGGTCCTGGACCCACTTGAAGACGAACAGGATCGCGACCATCAGGTAGGCGACCAGGAACATCACGTGGGTGTCGGACATCGAGAACTCCGCCGGCAGGCCGGGCACGGCGGCGTGGATGACGCCGAAGAACGACAGGATCGCGGCGAGCACGCCGACGATCGCGCCGAGCATCGGCTTGTTCCGGATCGCGAAGATCGCGATCATGCCCCAGAGCAGCGACGACAGCGGTGCGCCGTTGCCGAGCGTCGCGATGCCGGCGAAGTAGGTGCCGGCGTGGTTCAGCGCGTCGGCTCCCACCTCGGCGACGTTCGTGCCGGCGGCCTTCAGCGTGTTGCCGATCAGGCTGTTCGCCCAGTTCGCGATCCAGGGGAACAGCGCGATGAAGATCACCGGCAGCTCGACCTTCGGCGTCTCGCGCACCGATTGCGTGGCGGTGACGATACCGATGTAGATCAGGATCGGGGCGATCGCCGCCATCGGGACGATCGACAGGAGCAGCGCACTCATGCCGAACAGGCCCACGGCGAACATCGTGATGCCGTTCAGCATCGTGTAGCCGATGCCGGCACCCATCTCCTTGTACGCGGTGTGGCCGATGTACACGGTGACGGGGTAGGGGTTGCCCAGCAGCGCGCCGATCATGGTCGCTCCGCCGTTGACCAGCATGACCGGACGGGCCTTGTAGTGGTCTCCCGCGGCCTCGGCGGCCTCGATGTTCTCCAGGTCGAACACGTAGTTCGCCAGAGCCAGCGGCACGGCCGACGCGAGGAACGGACCGGCGTGCTGGAGGCCCTCGAAGAAGTTGCCGACGGACACCTGCGGAGGGTGCCATCCGGCGTGCACGAGGGCGGCCTGGACGGCCTCCGGCGTCTGCAGCCCGAAGGCCCACGCGGCGGCGGTGCCCACGATCAGCAGAAGCAGACCCGTGGGGATCCTGCCGAGGAAGGGCGAGCGTCCGAACCAGTTCATGAACACGATCACGAGGACGATGAACGCGACCACGGGGAACTGGAACGACTGCAGCATCGGGTTCATGGCGAGCAGCAGCAGGCCGAGGCCCGCCAGGCAGGCCAGCAGCACGGAGCGGGGCACCGCACGACGCAGCAGGTCGCCGAAGAACGAGCCGACGAACAGGATCAGACCTTCGAGGAAGCCCCAGACCAGGCCGATGCCGACCGCGAGCTCCGCGTTCTGCGTCGTGGAGTACACCGGCAGGATGACCAGGAACGTGACCGTGAAGATCGACGGCGCACTCGGCCCGGAGGGGAGGGCCACGACGTCGTCGCGGCCCTCCTTCCTCGCGAGCCGACGGGCGAACATCACGTACATCGTCGAGGTGATCAGGATCGCGAGGCCGAAGGCCGGAGCGATCCGTCCCACCACCATCCCCACCGGCAGGCCCGCCATGGTGAGCAGAGCCGTGAAGGTGATGATGTTCGTGAGGTTGTTGGTGAACAGCGCGAAGAACGCCGCGATGTCACCCTTCTTCCACCACTTGAGGTGGACAGCGGCCGGGGCGGGGGCGACGGTCGTCATGGCTTGATGGTGTCCGCGAGGGCGCGCAGCGCCTTCTGGAACGCCTCGACCGGCGGGTTGACGATGCCGGCGCCGATCATGCCGATGCCCGGATCCTTGTGCGCGATGGCGGTGGTGATCAGCGGCAGGATGCCGGTCTCCATCACCTTGCGCACGTCGATGCCGGAGGGGATGCCCATGAACCCCAGAGACGGGATCGTCACGTTCGGGTTGTTGCCCGTGGTGATCTCGTTCATCGAGCGCGAGGTGTTCATGGAGTCCTCGACGGTGCCGCCGATGAGGGCGACGATGGCGGGCGCTGCGGCCAGCGAGAATCCGCCGATGCCGAACGTCTCGGTGATGGCCGAGTCGCCCATGTCCAGACCGGAATCGGCACGGGTGTAGCCGGCGAACATCGGGCCGATGACCTCCTGCGCGGGACCGGTGAACCACTGGTCGCCGGTGCCCGAGACACGGATGCCGAAGTCGACGCCGTTGCGGGCCATGGTGGTGACCACGGTGGAGTTCTCGATGCCCTTGGCGGCATCCAGCGACGCCTTCGCGGTGACCATCCAGGTCGGGCCGGAGAAGTAGTCGGAGGAGGCGACGAAGTCGAAGACCTCGCGCTTCTCCTTCGTCGTGAAGTCCGTCTCGAGGATGTAGGGCGCCAGCGCCTGGATGAGCAGGGCGGTGCCGGCGTTGTTGCGGTTGTGCAGCTCGTCGCCCATGTGCAGCGCCTGCGACATCATCAGTCGCAGGTCGATGCCGTCGGTGTTGAGCTCCATGGCGGCGGCGAGCACCGGGCCGAACACGTCGCGCATCCAGTTCAGGCGGTCGATGACCGACTGGTCGTTCGCACCGAAGCGCAGGATCTTCGAGAGCTGCTCGGACAGGTTCGTGTACGCGGTG
>JAITUD010000059.1 GCA_031286555.1 Microbacterium sp.
CACGATCGGCGACGGCAAGCCGATGACCACCGAGACCACGGCATCCGCGAGTCCGTCGCCCACGGCGTCCGCCGCTGCGCAGGATGAGGATGCCGCGGGCGGACCGCCGCGCGCGCTCCTCTACGCCATCGGCGGCGCGGCGATCGCCGCGGCCGCATATCTGCTGTACCTCGGGCTCCGCCGCCGCAGGCGGACGGCAGCCGGCGCCGAGAACGAGGAGGCGGACAAGTGAACGCCACGATGACTGCACGGGTCGCGGCGCTGCTCGCCGCATCCGTCCTGCTGCTGACGGGCTGCGCGGCGACCGGCACCGAGGAGCCGGCGGCCCGCACCGCCGGCGAGACGGTGACGATCGAGGACGCGTGGGCGAAGGCCGCCGACGAGGGCATGACCGCCGTGTTCGGCACGCTCGTGAACAAGGGCGGCGACGACGTCACCGTCGTCTCCGCGAAGACCGAGGCCGCCGAGATGGCCGAACTGCACGAGACCGTGCAGGGCGACGCCGGCGAGATGACCATGCGCCCCATCGAGGGCGGGCTGGCGCTCTCGCATGACGCCAGAGTGGCGCTCGAGCCCGGCGGCGACCACATCATGCTGATGGGGCTGACCGCACCGCTGAAGGCCGGCGACGAGGTGACCGTCACGCTGACGTTCTCAGACAGGTCCACCTACGAGTTCACGGCGCCGGTGAAGGACTACTCCGGCGCGAACGAGAACTACGACGACGGCGGCGAGTGATGACGCGCTCCGGCGCGGGTGACCGCTCCGGCGCCACCCGGCGGCAGCTCCTGATCGGAGGGGCTGTCGCCGGGGTCGGCGCCGCCGTCGCGGCCGGCGCGGATCTCCTGCTGAACCGGGCGGATGCCGCAGACGACGCCCCGTCCGCGACGATGAACGGCGAACAGACGGTGCCGTTCCACGGCGTGCACCAGGCCGGGATCGACACGGCCGCGCAGGCGCACGGGGTGTTCCTGGGGCTCGACCTGCACGACGGCGTTGATCGCTCGGCGCTGGCCCGGCTGATGCGCATCCTCACGGATGACGCCGCACGGCTCACCCGGGGAAGGGCGGCGCTGGCCGACTCCGAGCCCGAGCTGTCCGAGTCGCCGGCCCGGCTCACGATCACGTTCGGCTTCGGACCGAGGTTCGTCGCCGTGGCGGGCGGCGAGGGCCCGACCTGGCTCGCGCCGCTTCCGGCGTTCGGGATCGACAGGCTGCAGCCCGAGCTGTCCGGCGGGGACCTGCTCATCCAGGTCGCCGGCGACGACCCCCTGTCCGTCGCACACGCCGTGCGGATGCTGCTGAAGGATGCCCGGGGCTTCGCCGCACTGCGCTGGACGCAGCGCGGGTTCCGCCGTGCCTACGGCACCGAGCGTCCGGGGACGACGATGCGAAACCTGTTCGGGCAGGTCGACGGCACCGTGAACCCCGAGCCGGGGACGAAGGACTTCGACCGCGTCGTCTGGGCGGACGGCGGGTGGCTGGCCGGCGGTACGGGCGTCGTGATCCGCCGCATCCGGATGGACCTGGACAAGTGGGACCGTCTGGATCGCGGCGGGAGGGAGACGTCGGTCGGGCGCACTCTCGCGAACGGGGCACCCCTGACGGGGAGCCGCGAGCACGACGAGCCCGACTTCGAGGCGACCACGTCGATCGGCTTCCCCGTCATCCCGGCGTACGCGCACATCCGCCGCGCTCGCGGCGAGGGCGCGGAGCGCATCTTCCGGCGCGCGTACAACTACGACGAGCATCCGGACGGCGCAGGCGTCTCGGAGTCGGGGCTGATCTTCGTGGCCTTCCAGGCCGACGTCGAGAAGCAGTTCACCCCGATGCAGCGCCGGCTGGACCAGCTCGACCTGCTCAACGAGTGGACGGTGCCGATCGGCTCCGCCGTGTTCGCCGTGCCGCCCGGATGCGCCGAGGGCGGGTTCATCGGTGAGACGCTGCTCGCCTGAGCGTCCCGCGCACACGAGAGACCACCTCCCGCGTGAGAGACCACGTGGCGGGTGGTCTCTCGTGCGGAAGGTGGTCTCTCGGTGGGATGCGGCCTACAGGCTCAGACCGTGGCCGAACCGGAACAGCGGGTCCTCGGTGTCGAACTGCACGTCGGGGCGGGAGGCCTCCACCGCCGCCATCGAGCGCGGCACGTCGAAGGGCAGGCGTCCCTGCGCCGGGTGCGCCCCGGTGAGCACGTCGAGCAGAGCCTCGGCACTGGAGCCCCAGTTCGCGACGACCGCGTCGGCGGACTCGACGATCGGTGCGAGGATCGCCGGGCGGTCCAGGAACACGTCCACGACGGTCGGAGCCGCGGCGGCCACCTCGGCGACGTGCGCGAGCACGTCCTCGGGGAAGTCCAGCGAGCCGGCGTGGAAGAAGTTCTCGAACATCGACGCACGCTGCTCGTACGGAGCCTGCAGGCGCAGGATCGCGACATCCGCCTCGGCCGGGGTCGCGACGACTGTGCCGTACTGAGCGGCGATCTCGTCGGCGATGCCCTCGACGTACAGCCTCGCGCCGGTGGCGATCGGCAGCGAGCCGCCGTTCGAGAGCACCGTGACCGACTTGCGCTGCGCGGCATCGCCGGCGGCGCGGAACTCGGCAGAGCCCACGACGGCGTCCGCCGCCGAAGCATCCACGTACGGGTTCTCGAACAGGCCGAGCTCGAACTTCTCGCGCAGCAGCCGCGCGGCCGAGACGTCGAGGCGCTCCTCGGAGACGACGCCGGAGCGCACCAGCTCGATGAGCATCTCGGGCTCCTGCTCGCCCCCGAACTGATCGGCACCGGCATCCAGGATCTTGGTCATGCGCTCGGCAGGGGTGAGGTGCTCGACGCCCCAGGCGCGCGCCGAGAAGTCGGTGCCCATGATCGGCTGGTCGGTGATCAGACCCCAGTCGGTGCAGACGATGCCGTCGAAGCCGAACCGCTCGCGCAGCAGGCCGGTGAGCACGCCCTTGTTGAAGCCGAAGCCGACCTCCTCGTACTCGGTGCCGACCGGCATCCCGTAATAGGGCATGATCTGACGGCCACCGGCGGCGAAGACCGCCTCGAAGGGCTTCAGATGGTGCTCGAAGTTGTCGCCGGGGTAGACCTGCTCGCGGCCGTAGTCGAAGTGCGGGTCCTCGCCGTCCTTCTGCGGGCCGCCGCCCGGGAAGTGCTTCGTCATCGTCGACACCGAACCGGCACCGAACGACTCGCCCTGGAAGCCGCGCACGTAGGCGGCACCCAGTGATCCTGCCAGGTCGGCGTCCTCGCCGAAGGTCTGCAGCTGGCGGGCCCAGCGCGACTCGGTCGCGAGGTCGACCTGCGGATGCAGGGCGACTCGGATGCCCACCGCGGTGTACTCCTGGCGGGCGATCTCGCCGAACCGCTCGACCAGGTCGGCGTCGTGCGTGGCGGCCAGACCCAGCGGCTCCGGCCACTGCGAGAACGGGCCGGAGAGGATCGAAGCACCCGGGTTCTCGCTGAACGAGTGCCGCGGGTCGGTCGAGATCGTCACAGGGATGCCGAGCCTGGTGGATGCCGCGAGCTCCTGCAGCCGGTTGTACCAGGCCGCCATCTCAGACGCCTTCGGAGCCGCGCCGAGCAGGTTGAAGTGGTTCATGTGCAGGTCGGCCACGTGGTGCCGGTTCGACGGGATGCCGAACTCGGTGCTGCCCTCGGAGAGTTCGCCGCCCTCGCCCATCATGATCATCGTGTGGAAGAACAGTCCCGCCTTCTCCTCGAGGGTCATGGCGTCCAGCAGCAGCCGGACGCGCTCCTCGGTGGGCAGGGCGGCGTCGAGCCAGGGCTTTTCGATGTCGGTCATTTCACTCCCTTGATGCGGTAGACGAGGACGGCGCCGAGCAGGGCGATCAGCGCGCCGAAGAGGTAGTACACGGTGTAGCCGCCGAGCGGGGTGAGGGCACCGAGGGTGATGATGGCGGGGGCGATCGCCGGGGCGATGGACTGCGGCAGCGCATTGGCGATGTTCAGCACGCCGAGGTCCTTCGCGGTGTCATCGGGGTTCGGCAGCACCTGGGTGGCGAGGGCCAGGTCGACGGCGAAGAACGAGCCGGCGCCGAGGCCGATGATGGCCTGTGCGACGATCAGCGTGGTCACGTCGGGGGCGAACGCCAGCAGTACCAGGCCCACGACCATGATGACGCCGGCGAGGGCGACGAACGGGCGGCGCTTGCCGAACCTGTCCGACAGCCAGCCGCCGAGCGGGCTCGACACCATCATCGCGGCCATGGATGCCACGTTGGCTATGAGGATGGTGGTGATCGCCTCCTGCTCACTGAGGTGGAACTTCTCGGTCAGGTAGAAGGGCAGGAAGGTCGCGATGCCGGCGTAGCCGAACATGACCAGGAACTTCGTCAGCCAGGTCCAGCCGAAGTCGGGGTGCTTGACCGGGTTGAACACGAAGGAGCCGAAGAACATCTTCACCGTGAAGCGGTCGGTCGGCTTCTCGGTGCGCACACGGTCGCGCAGCATCAGCGAGAACAGCGCCGCGAGAGCGACGGCGATCACGGCCGGTACGACGAAGCGCAGGAAGTCGGCGCTGATGAAGTTGATCAGGAAGCTGCCGGCGAGGATGCCGAGGGGCGTGGTGATGCCGACGATGCCCGAGACCTTGCCGCGCTCCGCGGCCGGGACCTGGTCGGGCAGGGTCGCATTGGCCGCGGCGAGGACGGCGTTCATCGCGGTCTGCGTGACGCACCATCCCAGCAGCACGATCCACACCGAGGTGGCGACGCCGATCAGCACGAATCCGCCGAGGCCGACGATCGCGCCGCCGAGGATCCAGGGGCGGCGCATGCCCCAGCGCGAGGTGGTGCGATCGGACAGTCGGCCGGCCAGCGGGTTCGCGATCAGCGCGAACAGGGCGCCGACGCCGAGCACGAGGCCGAGGTTGCCGGTGGCCTCCGCGGGAGTGGCGCTGATGTGCTGGATCTTGAAGGCCATCGAGACCATCACCGGCGTGAGCAGTGCGAGGAACACGCCGAAGTTGGCTCCGGCGAGGCCGAGGGCATAGCCGCGCGGCGCCTTCTGCGGGGTGGTTCCGGGGGCCTTGAAGCCTGTCGTGCCGGCGGCCGCGGAGGTCGCGGCCGGCGTGATGTCGGTCATTCGGGTTTCTCCTTTCGGCGTCGCCTTCGGCGCCGTTCGAAGCATGCTATCGAATAAACCCGACCAAGTGGTAACAATAATTGACCGAATGGTCACGACATGGAACGTCGGTATCGTGGAGCAGAGCTTCCGGACCGGCGGCGGATGCCGGGAGCGGAGGAGATCATGGCGACCAGGAGTGCGGCAGTGGCGGCTGCGCCGACGGCGCGCGGCAGACTGCGGCGGGCGCAGATCCTCGACGCCGCGCTGGGGCTGTTCGCCGATCGCGGGTACAACGCCGTCTCGCTGCGGGACATCGCCGCAGCGAGCGGGATCACGCACCCGGGGCTGCTGCGGCACTTCCAGACGAAGCCCGACATCCTCGAAGCCGTGATCGAGGATGTCGAGGCGCGGACCGGTGTGCGGTGGAGCGCGCTGCCCGCGGGGGAGCGCCGAGCGGCCGTCATCCAGCGCTGGAACGAGGAGGACCCCGCGCGCGCCGGGCTGATCGCCATGCTGGCCGGGGAGGCCGGACCGGACGGGCATCCCGCACACGATCGCATCGCGGCTCGATATCGACGGGTGCGTGCGCTCACCATCGCCGAGTACCGCGCGCGGGAGGCGAGAGGCGAGCTGCTTCCCGGCGTCGACATCATGGATGCCGCCGTCGAGCTGCTCGCGGGATGGGATGGCCTCGGCCTGATCGCGCACTATCTCCCGATCGACATCGGCGCGGCTCTGGAGCTTCGCGAGCGGCAGCTGTCCGAGGCGCCCACAGGGGTGCGGCATCCTGCATCCGCCGTGGAGCTGCCCGACCTCACCGCCGCCGTCGACCCGCAGGATCTCGGCAGCATCCGCCGCGACCAGATCGTCGCCGATGCGATGGCGCTGTTCGCCGAGCGCGGCTACCTCGCCACCACCATGCAGGACATCGCAGACCGGGTCGGCGTGTCGAAGGCGGCGCTGTTCCACCACTACCCGTCGAAGACCGATCTGCTCACGGCGGTGCTCGCGGCGCGTGATGCCGAGATCGGTCAGATCGGCCGTGCTCGGCCGCTGGCGACCGCCGCCGGGGCGCTGCGCGACGCCGTCGCCGGCGCTCGCCGCAACGCTGCCGAGCGTCCCGGGCTCATCGAGATCTACGCGGTGCTGTCCTGCGAGGCCGCGGCGTCTTCGCATCCGGCGCATGCGTACTTCGCCGCGCGCTTCGCACGCGTGATCGACTTCTTCACCGCGCTGTTCCGTGCGGCGGCCGCGGAGGGGTCGCTGCGGCCGGGGCTCGACCCGGATGCCGAGGCGCGCTGGTTCGTCGCGCTCTGGGACGGCCTGCAGTTCCAGTGGATGTACGACCCCGAGGACATCTCGATCGACGAGCACCTGTCGGCGCATCTCGATCGGGTGCTGGTCGAGGGGCACTGACGATGAGCATCCCCGCAGACCCCGTCGCCGTGCCCGACCGCGTGCGCGCACTCGCCCGCGGCGCCGCGCTCGAGTGCGTGTGGATCAACGGCGTCGGCGGGCTGACATTCCGGGCGACTCCCGCCGCCGGTGGCGTCTTCTACATCAAGTGGGGGCCGCGGGGCGACGAGACCACGATGCGCGACGAGGCCGAGCGGATGACGTGGGCGGGCCGCTGGATCCGTGCGCCGCGCGTGCTCGACCAGGGCGAGGACGACACGCACGAGTGGCTCGTCACAGCCGCCATCGACGGCGAGAGCGCGGTCGCCCCGCGCTGGATCGCCGAGCCCGCCACCGCGGTGCGCGCCGTGGGCGAGGGGCTCCGGATGCTGCACGACGCGCTCCCGGTCGACGAATGCCCGTGGGACTGGGGCGTGCCGTCCCGGATCGTGAACGCGGCCGCCCGCGGCATCCGGGTGCCCGAGCGCCTGCGCGTCGCGCCGCCGGTGGACAGGCTGGTGGTCTGCCACGCCGACGCCTGCTGCCCGAACACCCTTCTCGGCGATGACGGGAGTGCTCTCGCGCACGTCGACCTCGCCGCACTCGGCGTGGCCGACCGCTGGGCCGACATCGCGGTCGCGTCGATGAGCACGGAGTGGAACTACGGGCCCGGCTGGGAGGACGCGCTGATCGAGGCGTACGGCCTCGAGCCCGACCGTGAGCGTCTCGCGTACTACCGCGACCTGTGGGACGCGACGTGAGGATCGGCCTGCCGTAGGCTCGCATCGACAGGTTCCTCGCGGTAGTACTCAGAACCACATAAGCTGGAACTCAGTCGCACGCCGCCGTTCGAAGGAGAACAAGATGCAGATCAGCGGAGCCGGCGCCCTCGTCACGGGCGGCGCCAGCGGACTCGGGCTCGCCACCGCCCGCCGACTCGCCGCCGCAGGCGCTCAGGTCACGATCGTCGACCTGCCGTCATCGGCCGGTGCCGAGATCGCCGCCGAGCTCGGCGGATTCTTCGCCCCCGCCGACGTCACCGACGTCGACCAGGTGCGCGCCGCAGTCGCCGAATCGCTCGACCCGCTGCGCATCGTGGTCAACTGCGCGGGCATCGCGCCGCCCGCGAAGGTGCTCGACCGCGACGGCAACCCCGCCGACCTCGCCGCATTCGAGCGGATCATCCGCATCAACCTCGTCGGCACCTTCAACGTCATCTCGCAGGCCGCCGCCGTGATCTCGAGGACCGAGCCGACCGAGGGCGGCGACCGCGGCGTGATCGTGAACACCGCCAGCGTCGCGGCGTTCGACGGGCAGATCGGCCAGCCCGCCTACTCGGCGTCGAAGGGCGGGGTGCACGCGATGACGCTGCCGATCGCCCGCGAGCTGTCGCGCTACGGCATCCGCGTCTGCACGATCGCCCCCGGCATCATGGAGACCCCCATGCTCGCCGGCCTCCCTGAGGCCGCGCAGGAGTCGCTCGGCCAGCAGGTGCCCTACCCGTCCCGTCTCGGTCGGCCCGACGAGTACGCCGCCCTGGTGCAGAGCATCGTCGAGAACGGCTACCTGAACGGCGAGACCATCCGACTCGACGGCGCCATCCGCATGGCGCCGAAATGACCCACGACCAAGGAGCATCCATGAGCCTCGCAGGCAAGACCATCCTGATGTCCGGCGGCAGCCGCGGCATCGGCCTCGCGATCGCCCTGCGGGCGGCGGCCGACGGCGCGAACATCGCGCTGATGGCGAAGACCGACACCCCGCATCCCAAGCTCGAGGGCACGGTGCACTCCGCCGCCGAGCAGATCCGCGCGGCGGGCGGCCGGGCGCTGCCGATCGTCGGCGACGTGCGCAACGACGACGACATCACCGAGGCTGTGATGAAGACCGCCGGTGAGTTCGGCGGCATCGACATCGTGATCAACAACGCCAGCGTGATCGATCTGTCGGGATCGCTCGACCTCGCGGCGAAGAAGTACGACCTCATGCAGGACGTCAACGTGCGCGGCACGTTCATGCTCTCGCGCACGGCCGTCCCGCTGCTGCGCGAGTCGGCCAACCCGCACATCCTGTCGCTCTCGCCGCCGCTGAACCTCTCGCCGCGCTGGCTCGGCGCGCACACCGGCTACACGATGGCGAAGTACGGCATGACGATGGCGACGCTCGGCCTTGCGGCCGAATTCGCGGATGCCGGCATCGCGGCCAACACCCTCTGGCCGCGCACCACGATCGCGACCGCCGCCGTGCAGTTCGCCCTCGGCGGCGACCGCATGATGAAGGTCAGCCGCACGCCTGAGATCTACGCGGATGCCGCCTACGCGGTCATCTCCGCGCCCGCGGCGCAGCGCACGGGGCAGACGCTCATCGTCGAGGACGTCCTCGAGGAGGCCGGCGTGACCGACTTCTCCGGTTACGCCGCGGTGCCCGGCACTCCCGACGAGGCGCTGTTCCCGGACATCTTCCTGGACTGAGGCGCCGACTCGGTCCGCGTGGTTCCGGGCGTGGGGGAGCCCGCGCCCGGAACTACTTCGCGACCAGCGTCGTCGCGAATGAGTACATGTCAGGGCGGTAGCAGTGGTGCCCGAACTCGATCGCCGCTCCGGACTGGTCGAATGACACTCGCTCCATCGTCAGCACAGGTCCGCCCTCGTCGATGTCGAGCAGTTCGTGCTCGTCATCCTCAGCGCGGCGCGCGCCGATCTTCTGCTTCGCGACGCTGATGGCGACGCCCCGCGCGCGCAGGATCTGGTAGAGCCCGCGGCTCTCGAGCTGCTCGACCGTGACGTCCGCGAACGACGCAGGCAGGTGATTCTCCATCACTGCGACGGGCACGCCGTCGGTGCTGCGTCGACGCCGGAGCCTGAGCACCGGATCGCCGAGCGGGATCCCGAGCGCGTCCGCCACCTCTGCGCCGGCGGGGACGACCTCGTGCGCCAGGACCTGGGTTCCCGGTTCGTGATTCGCGCTCTGGAGATCGTCGAACAGGCTCGTCAGCTCCACCTGTCTGGTCACTGAACCCTGGACGACCTGGGTGCCGATGCCGCGGCGTCGCACCAGGAGCCCCTTGTCCACGAGCTCCTGGATGGCGCGGCGCACAGTGGGGCGCGAGACGCCCAGCTGCTCGGCGATGGAGATCTCGTTCTCGAGGCGTGCTCCGGGAGGGATCTCGCCGGACCGGATCGCGGACTGGAGCCGTGTCGAGACCTGGAAGTACAGCGGGACGGGGCCGGTGCGATCGATGTCCGCGAACAGGTCGTTCGGCCAGTAGGCAGTGTCGTCACCCATCGGTTCTCCCCTCGACAAGGTCACATTGTAGCGACAACATCATCTGTCACTTCCTTCTGCATCACAATGCAGATCTTCATGTCGCGTTCACCGCATCGCCACCGCCAGGACAATCCCTTGTGATCTGATCAGAATGTCAGTAGGTTCGGACAAAGTCAGGAAGACGCCGGCGTACTTCTGCGTCGCCTCTTCCATCCGGGTCGGTATCGGCCCCCATCGAGGAGTGTGCAATGAAGCGATCAACTGGGTTGGTCGCTGTCGCGCTTATCGCGACGGCGACGTTGGCCCTCACGGGCTGTGTTCAGAAGTCCGGGGGCGGAGAGAGCGGGGGAGCGGACGACAAGTCCGTCACCGTCTTCGTCAGCGGCGACACCAACGTGCAGGACCTCTGGCAGAAGGGCCTGGTCCCTGCCTTCGAGAAGGCCAATCCCGGGTACAAGGTCACGGTCGACTTCGATCTCCACGGTCAGCACGACCAGCAGACCGTCGCCAAGGTCACGGCCGCCACGGTGCAGAAGCGCGATCCGGGCATCGACCTGATCGACGGCGGATTCGTCGCACAGCTCGCAGCCGGTGACCTTCTGCAGTCCGTCAGCGAGAAGGATGTGCCGAATCTCGACACCGTCCCCGAGGGGATCCGGAAGACCGCGGTCAAGGACACCATCCCCTACCGGGCGTCGTCCGTCCTCCTCGCCTACAACTCGAAAGAGGTCGCCACGCCTCCGAAGACGCTCGACGAGCTGCTCGCGTGGATCAAGGAGCACCCGGGCAAGTTCACGTACAACTCCGGCGGCACCGGCGGCAGCGGCGACGCCTTCGTGACGACCGTGCTCGACAAGACGATTCCCGCGGACGACCGCGCAAAGATGGCGACCGAGTACGTCCCCGAGCTCGAGAGCGAATGGGATGCCGGATTCGAGACGCTGCGCGGACTCAACCCGTACGTCTATCAGAAGGGCGTCTACCCGAACGGGAACAACGGCACCCTCGAGCTGCTCTCCAGCGGTCAGATCTGGATGACGGCCGTCTGGTCCGACCAGTTCGTGTCCGGAGTCGAGAGCGGACAGATCCCGGAGACCACCGCCACGACCCAGATCTCCGACCCGTCGTTCACTGGCGGAGCGTCTCTGCTCGGCATCCCCAAGGCGAGCAAGCACGTCGAAGCCGCGCAGAAGCTGGCCGACTGGGTGCTGACCCCGGAGGCGCAGGAGGTCGTGTCGAACCAGGTGTCCGGATATCCGGTGATCGACCTGTCGCTGCTGCCGAAGGACACCCAGGAGAAGTTCGCGGATGCCGACATCGCGAACCTCCGGCCGCCCTACTACGAGCAGATGGGTGCCGACATGGCGAAGCTCTGGGCCCAGAAGGTGCCCGGGAAGTAAGCCTCCTGCATGTCTGAGAAACTGCGCGCGCCCAAGCGCGTCCGTCGCAGCCGTGGGGCGGTAGGCGCCCCACGGCTGTCGAAGGTGGGCTTCTTCATGGCCCTCCCGCCGATCCTGATCGTCCTGCTGTTCGTGGGCGTCCCGGTGATCGTGGCGCTCGCCTTCACCTTCGGGTTCACCGGCGGGCTGAACGAGATCGTCTCGCTCGTCGGGCAGAACGTGCACACCGCGGATGACTGGTGGGGCACCCTCGCCGCGTGGGCCGACGTCTTCGGGGACGAGCAGTTCCGATCCAACCTCGTCGTCACGCTGCTCGTCACGATCGTCAGCACCGCCGTCGTGCTCTTCATGGCGATCGGCATCGGGCTCTACCTGCGGCTTCGGGGCGGCTGGCTGGCGAACCTGCTGTCGGCCCTCGCCGTCGTGCCGCTGTTCATCCCCGTGGTCATCGCGTCGTGGGCGATCCTCACGTTCTACTCCGCAGACGGCTTCATCCGCAGCGTCCTCGCCGCGGTGGGAGTGGACGGCCCTGTCTGGGGATACACCGTTGTCGCCATCGTGATCGGCTCCGTGTGGACGTCGCTGCCCTTCGCGGTCCTCATGGTCGCCTCGGGGCTGCAGAGCATCCCGGACGCGATCATCGAGGCCGCGCGGGATGCCGGGGCCGGCTTCCTGCGGATCGTCTTCTCGATCCTCATCCCGATGGCGTTCGTGCCGATCGTCATCGCGGCCACCTTCACGGCCATCGGCGTGATCGGCTCGTTCACCGTGCCCTACTTCACCGGGCCGAATGCGCCGACCATGCTCGGCGTGATGCTCACCAGCTACTTCACCTCGTACAACGAACCGCAGCAGTCCGTGGTCATGGCGTTCACGATCTTCATCGCGGCATCCGCCATCGGAGCGTTCTACGTGTGGGCGAACTTCCGCAGTGCCAAAGATCAGGGGAGGGTGTGATGACTCAGGAAGTCGTGACCGCGACGCCCGCGTCCACCGCGAGGATCGCTCCGCCCGCGGCGACCGAGGCGCCGCGCGCGCACACGCCGCAGGACGGTGGCGGCCGCGCCAGGGAAAAGGCGGCTCGTCTCGGCGGCCGAGCGCTCGTGGTGCTCTTCGCCGTGTTCATGATCCTGTTCATCCTCGGCCCGCTGCTGTGGCTGGCAGTGCGCGCCTTCGCGACGAACTGGACGTACCCCAATCTGCTCCCCGACGGATGGACGCTGAAGTGGTGGGGCACGGTGTTCAGCGACCAGGCGCTCGGCACCGCCGTGCAGAACTCACTGGTCATCACACCGATCGTGGTGGTGTGCTCCGCGGTGATCTGCCTGCCGGCGGCGTACGCCTTCGCCAGGCATGACTTCTTCGCCAGGCGGACCTTTCTCATCGGGCTGTTCGCGACGAACGCGTTTCCGAAGATGGGACTGTTCGCCACGCTCGCATCGATGTTCTTCGCGCTGAACCTGATGAACACGGTGCTCGGCATCGTCATCGTGCAGATTCTCGGCACGATCGTGTTCATGACGTGGATCCCCGCGGCGGCCTTCGCGGCCGTCCCGCGGAGCCTCGAGGAGGCCGCGAGGGATGCCGGTGCCGGGCGGATCCGGGTGTTCTTCTCGGTCACTCTGCGCATGGCCCTCCCGGGCATCCTCGTCGCGGTGATCATGTCGTTCCTCGCGGCGTTCGACGAAGCGCAGGGCACGTATCTGGTGGGAGCACCGGACTACTTCACGATGCCCACCCAGATGTACTCCCTGGTGCTGAACTACCCCAAGCAGGTCGCGGCGGTGTTCTCCATCCTCCTGTCCATCCCCTCGGTCGTCCTCCTGCTCGCCGCGCGCAAGCACATCATGGGTGGGCAGCTCGCCGAGGGATTCCAGATTCGCTGATGAAGTGGATTCGAACGTGATTGCAGAAGAAATGACGGAAGCCGCACCGCAGTCGGAGACTCCCACGGAGGTCGCCGGGCTGGAGATCCGCGGGCTGAACAAGATCCTGGGCGGGCGGACGATCATCGACGACCTCGACCTGCGTGTCGAGAAGGGCGAGCTGGTTTCGCTGCTCGGGCCGTCGGGCTGCGGGAAGACGACCACTCTGCGAATGGTCGCAGGGTTCCTCGCGCCCGACAACGGAACGATCACCGTGGACGGGCGGGACGTCACGCGCCTGGGTGCGGAGAAGCGACCGAGTGCCATGGTCTTCCAGAACTATGCGCTGTGGCCGCACATGACGGTGTTCAAGAACGTGGCCTTTCCGCTGAAGATCCGGCGCACCTCCCCGGCAGAGCTCACGGAGCGCACCGAGGCGGCGTTGGAGCTGGTGAACCTCCTGCACCACCGCGACTCCCGTCCCGGGCAGATCTCGGGAGGCGAGCAGCAGCGCGTCGCGCTGGCCCGCGCGCTGGTCCAGGAGCCCAAGCTGCTGCTGCTCGACGAGCCGCTGAGCAATCTCGACGCGAAGCTGCGGGTGAAGGTGCGGGAGGACATCCGCGAGATCCAGCAGCGCCTGGGGATCACCACCCTGATCGTCACGCACGATCAGGACGAGGCGATGAGCGTCTCGGATCGGATCGCGGTGATGAACGACGGGCGGATCGAGCAGTACAGCACACCGGAGCAGCTGTACGGCAGGCCGCAGACGATGTTCGTCGCCTCCTTCATCGGGTCGATGAACAAGCTGGCAGGCACGGTCGTCGACGGCCGGCTGCAGGATTCCGAAGAGATCAGCGGCGTCCGGCCCGAGCACGTCGTGTTCAGCGCGACCGCCGAAGGGGATGCACTGCCCGCGGTCGTCGAGCGGGTCATTCCGCGAGGGCACTTCTTCGAGCTCGTGCTCGCGCGGGAGGACGCCACGCTGCACGGCTACTTCACCGGGCGCCCTCCTGCGGTGGGCGACCGGGGCGGCGCGCGGATCACGGAGTCGCTGACCTTCCGGGACGGCGTTCTCGTGGAGGAGGGACGATGACGGTGACGGCTCTGACCCGGTGCACAGCTCACCGGGGCGACTCCTCGGCGCACCGGGAGAACACGCTTCCGGCGATCCGCTCGGCCATCGCGAAGGGTGCCGACCTGGTCGAGTTCGATCTGCGGCTGACAGCCGACGGCGACGTCATCGTGCTGCACGATCCCACGCTCGAGCGATTGTGGGGCGTGCGGCGCCCGGTCTCGGAGACGACGCTCGCCGAGATCCTTGCGCTGGGCGACGCGGACCACCGTCCGCCGACCCTGGCCGAGGCGCTGGCGTGCTTCGACGGCACCGACACCGTCGCCGTGATCGATGTGACCGATCCGCGCATGATCGCTCCGGCGATGCCTCTGGTCCTGGCCTCCGGCGCGACGGCGAGCTGGTGCGGCGATCTCGGGGCGATGCGCGTCGTGCGCGACCTGGATCCGGATGCGAGCATCTGGATGCCCTGGGACCGGGTGGTCCCGCCCGGTGCCGACGAGATCCTCGGGCTGGCGCCCGACACCATCAACGTCCCGGCGTACGTCGTCACCCGGGAACTGGTCGACGGAGTCCACGATCTCGGGCTGCGCCTGGCGGCGTGGACCGTCGACGAGCCGGCCGACATGCGGGCGATGGCCGAGGCCGGCGTGGACCAGGTGACGACCAATCGGCTCGACGACCTGCAGCGTGTCGTCGCCGGCGGAGGAGATGAGATGACGGAGCAGTCCTTGTACGCACGCGAGCGCAGAGTGGCCGAGGCCCTCGGCGACTGGGCGATCGAGTTCACCCGATCCGCAGATCCCGGGGTGATCCGCACGAAGCGCGACGACGCCGACATCGTCACCGACGTGGATGTGGCGGTGGAGAAGTACGTCCGAGAGGTGATCGGAGCGCAGTTCCCCGAGCATGACTTCGTGGGCGAGGAGATGGGCGGCTCCGCGCGGGACGACGTGCCGTGCTGGTACCTCGACCCGGTCGACGGCACGGCGAACTTCGCCAACGGCGTGCCCTGGACGGCCTTCTCGCTCGCGCTGGTGGTCGGCGGTCGACCCGTGGTCGCGGTCGTCGGCGACCCGTGGCGGGAGGACCTGTTCGTGGCGGAGGCGGGGCAGGGGGCGAGTCTGAACGGAGAGCCGCTGCAGCTGCAGCCCGCCGCCGAATCGGCCGACGGCGATCCGCTCCGCGGGCGGATCGTCAGTACGGAACTGGCCAACCAGCATGCGTGGCCGGGGATGCTGCCGATGCTGGAGAGGCTCGGGGAGCGCTTCTGCACCCTGCGGATCATGGGGTCGGGCACGATGACCCTGGTGGGCGTGGCGGCCGGCAGAGGTGCGGGTGCGGTCGTCGGGCACTTCGGTGCGGTGGACCATCTCGCGGCCGTGCTGATCGCCGCCGAAGCCGGCGCCGTGGTGCGCGACGAGGCCGGACAGCCCACCTGGTTCCCTCCGTCCGGCGGGATCATGGTCGCTGCGCCCTTCGCCGCCGACGCACTGCATGCCGTCTGGTCGGAGTCGATCCATGCGGCACGTGGAGGCGGGCCCGCGTAGATGCTCGCCGATCTCTTCCCCGCGACTCTGCTCGAGCAGCTGCTGCTGCTCGCGGCGTCCTTCCTTCTCTCCACCCTCATCGGGATCGAGAGGCAGCGGAGCCTGAAGAGCGCGGGGGTGCGGACCCATGCGCTCGTCGGGGTCGGCTCCGCGCTGTTCACCCTGGTGTCCGCCTACGGCTTCGCCACGGTGATCGGCACCGATGTCCAGCTGGATCCCTCGCGCATCGCGGCGCAGATCGTGTCAGGGATCGGGTTCCTCGGTGCGGGTGTGATCTTCGTGCGCAGGAACGCGGTCAGCGGACTGACGACCGCCGCGTCCATCTGGCTGACGGCCGCGGTGGGACTGGCGTGCGGTGCCGGAATGGTCGTGCAGGCATCGGGCGCGGCGGCGCTGTACCTGCTGATCGTCGGCCCGCTCAGCAGGGTGACGAAGCGCATTCCGACGGTGTCGCGCGATCGCAGCCTCTCCGTGCAGTACAAGGACGGCCAGGGCACGCTGCGCAACATCCTCGCGATGTCCACGGCGATGGGGTATCAGGTCGCCCTGGCGGGGACGCAGCGGATCGATCGACCGGGGAAGACGCCGCGCGTCGAGGCCGAGCTCCTGTTCCACGCCGTCACCACGCCGCCGGCAGAGGATCTGGTCGAGGTGATCGGCGAGATCAAGGGCGTGGTGTCCGTGCAGTCCCGTGTCGACGCCGACAGCTGACGGCGCGAGGACGCCGTGCGTCGATGCGCAGGTTGTTAATATGTCCGAACATGAGATAGTGTCTTCGTTGTGACTTTGATGAGGAAGGAACACCGCGTGATCCAGATCGCGAACGCGCCTGTGAGCTACGGGGTCTTCGAGCTGGCCCGGCCGGATCTCGTCCGCCTCCCCGAGGGGGAGGAGCTCGCGCAGTGGATCGAGGAGGCGGGCTATCAGGGCATCGACCTCGGACCGGTCGGACTGCTCGGCACGGGACCGCAGCTCGTCGATCGGCTCCGCAGGCATGGACTCGAGCTCGCCGGCGGATGGGTCGATCTTCCGTTCTCCGCGGACCCGGAGGCGTTCGAGCAGGCGATGGCGGATCTCGACGGGACGCTGGACGTCTTCGTCACCGCGGCCGAAGCCGGCCAGACGCTCGCGCCGCTCCCGACGCTGGCGGATGCCGGTGACGCATCCCGTCGGGCCCGGCCGGGCGGTGCGCCGGAGCTGATGCTCAGCGGCGATCGCTGGGAGATCTTCGCGGAGCGCATCGACCGGGCCGCACGACAGGTGCGTGCCCGAGGACTGGAGCCGACTTTCCACCATCACGCGTGCACGTACATCGAGACTCCGGAGGAGGTCGATGCCCTGCTCGCGTCGACGGATGTCGGTCTGACCTTCGATTCGGGGCACCTCCTCATCGGCGGCGGCGACCCGCTCGCCGATTTCCGGCGCTGGAAGGACCGCATCAACCACCTCCACCTCAAGGACGCCCGCACGAGCGTGCTCCGCGAGGCCATGGGGGATGACGACCCGATGCGCAGCGTCTGGGAGAAGCGCGTGTTCGTGCCCCTCGGCGAGGGCGACCTCGCGATGGACGACATCGTCCAGGAGATCGTCGACTCCGGCTACGCGGGATGGCTGATCGTCGAGCAGGACGTCGTGCCGCGCTCGACGGAGGACGTCGAGAGGGCCCGCCGCGAGCAGGCCGCCAATCGCGAGCAGCTGCGGAGGTGGTTCGCATGACCCGCATCCGCATCGCCGTCATCGGCCTCGGTGCCATCAGCCAGAGCGTGCACCTTCCGCTGCTCCAGCGCAACGGTCACCGGTTCGACGTGGTCGCCCTCGTCGACCTCTCCGGTGAGCGGGTCACGGACATGGCGGCACGCTACGGCGTGGCTGCGGCAGGGCGCTTCAGCTCCGTCGAGGCGCTGGTCTCGGCCGTGGAGAGCGGTGAACTCGCTGTCGACGCGGCCATCCTCGCCACCTCCGGTTCGCACGCGGGCGATACGCAGCGTCTCGTGGGTGCAGGGCTGCGGGTGCTCGCGGAGAAGCCGTTGTCGTACTCCCTCGGCGAGCTCGAGGAGCTGGAGGCGTTCGCCGCCGAGACGGGCATCGACCTGAGCGACCGGGTGCGCGTGGGCTACATGAAGGAGTACGACCACGCGTCGCTCCGAGCCCGCGAACTCCTCGCCGGCGTGAAGCTCAGGGCGGTCAGCATCGAGGTCATGCACCCGGTCGACGGCGCGCAGCTCGAGTTCGCGCGGCTCGCGGCGCCCACCGCCGACGTCACGCCGGAGATGCTCGCACCGCTCATCGCCGGCACCGACGCCGTCGTGGATCGCGCGATCGGCACCGATCTGCCGAAGGACGTGCGCGCGCTCTACACGAACGTCGTGCTGGGGTCGATCGTGCACGACATCGGCCTGCTGCGCATGCTCGTCGGCGGACTCGGCGACGTGCGGCACGCTGAGCACTGGGGCGGGAAGATGCCCGGCTCGGTGCATCTGCGCGGCGAACTCGCTCGGGAGCAGACGCCATGGTCGATCGACTGGCACTACATCGACGGCTATCCGGACTACCGGGAGACGGTCACCTTCCACCATGAGACCGGTTCGGTCGAGCTCGTGTTCGGTGTTCCGTACGTCACCAACCTGCCCACGATCCTGCGAGTGCGCGAGGCGCGGGACGAACTCGGATCCGCCGTCACCGAGACCCGCTGGATGCAGCAGGAGGCGTTCGAGAACGAGCTCTTCGCGCTCGAGGCGATGGTCCGCGGCGAACGCCCGCAGGGCGCGGGCGTGGCCGAGTCGATCGCTGACGTTCGCACCGGTCAGCGGATGATCCGCGCCATCGCGTCGTCCAAGGGCCTCGTGCTCGATCCGAGTGCGGAAGCCGCGCAATAGCCACACACATGCAGTACCCGAAGGTGGGGCCGTGAGGCGCCCCGCCGCAGAGAAAGGTCAATCATGCACAGCAAGACACAGCGTCGTGTTCTCACGATGTTCGCGGTCGCCACTGCCGGCGCCGTGGTCCTGGCCGGCTGCTCCGGAGGTTCGGAGCCGAAGGCGGAGGACGACTCCGGGCCGGTCACCCTCACCCTCACGACGAACTCGATCACGGGCGGCAAGAACGCCGCCGAGGCCGACTGGATCAACGACTACGTGATCCCGGGATTCGAGAAGGCGATGAAGGCCGACGGCAAGGACGTCACGGTCGAGTTCCAGCCCCAGGGCGTCGACGACGAGGACTACAAGACCAAGATCGCGCTCGACCTGCAGTCCGGCAAGGGCGCCGACATCATCGGCATGGACGGCATCTGGGTGGGCGAGTTCGCCGAGGCGGGCTACATCAAGCCGCTCTCCGAGGTCGGCGGAAGCGCCGTCGACAAGTGGGACGGCTGGGAGCAGATCCCGGATGCCGTGCAGAACGCGCTGTCCTTCGAGGGCAAGCGCTATGGGGTTCCGCAGGGCGCCGACGGTCGCGTGCTGTACTACAACAAGGAGCTCTTCAAGAAGGCAGGCCTGCCCGCCGACTGGCAGCCGACCAGCTGGGACGACGTCCTCGACGCGGGCCGTGACCTGAAGAAGGTCAAGGGCGTGACGCCGATCCAGCTCAACGCCGGAACGGCGATGGGCGAGGCGACCACGATGCAGGGTCTGCTGCCGATTCTCGCCGGCACGGGCTCGGAGGTGTACAAGGACGGCAAGTGGATCGGTGACGACTCGGGCCTGAAGAAGTCGCTCGATCTGTACCGGACGATCTACGTCGATGAGAAGCTCGGTGACCCCGTGCTCCAGCAGGAGGCCTCCGGTCGAGACACCTCCTTCCAGCTCTTCGCCGAGAACAAGATCGGCATCCTGATGGAGGGCGACTACTTCTGGCGTGCCGTGATCAACCCCGAGGAGGGTGTCGGAACGGCGCCGATGAAGAATCGGGATGAGGCAGTCGGCTACACCAAGATCCCCTCGATGGAGCCGGGCAAGGGTGTGAACGGCCAGGACTTCGTATCGATGTCCGGCGGAACGGGACGCGTGCTGAACCCCAATTCGAAGCATCCCGAACTGGCGTGGGAGCTGCTCGCATTCATGAACACGCCGGAGGCGTACGAGGCGCGCAACGCGGGGACCGTGTCGATCACTCCGCGCAAGGACGTGAACGAGAAGGTGCTCGCATCCGATCCGATGCTCACGTTCGTGAACGACGAAGTGCTGCCGATCACCTCGTACCGTCCGGGTCTGGCCGCATACCCGCAGGTGTCCGTGCTGCTGCAGCAGGCGACCCTCGACGTGGCCACCGGAAAGTCGGTGAACGACGCGATGAAGACGTACGTCACCGCTCTCAAGGGCGTCGTCGGCGCCGACAACATCTCGAAGTGACCTCATGACTCAAGCAACGATTCCGGCGGGGAGCGTGTCCGCTCCCCGCCGGCGCCGGGCGGAGGACGTCGCCGGTCTCGGAAAGGCCAGGGCGACGCTGTTCGCGGCCCCTGGCCTTCTGCTGATCGGGCTCTTCCTGCTCTTCCCGGCGATCTGGACGGTCTACCTCGGTATGACCGACTATCGGCTGACCGGTTTCGCCGCCGCGAACCCGCACTTCGTCGGCTTCGAGAACTTCTCCACCGCACTGAACGATCCGCGGTTCTGGAACTCCCTGTGGCTCACTCTGGTCTTCGTGCTCATCTCGGGCATCATCGGCCAGACCGTGCTCGGATTCTCGCTGGCGTGGATGCTGCGGAACGTCCGCGGCTGGGTGAAGACCTCTGTCGAGACCCTCGTCCTGGCCGCCTGGGTCATCCCGGCATCGGTCGCCTCGTTCCTGTGGCTCGCCCTGCTGGACCGGCGCAACGGAACCCTCAACGCACTCGCGGGAACGGATGGCTACGCCTGGCTCATCCAGCACCCGATGGAGTGCATCATCATCTTCAACATCTGGGTGGGGACCGCGTTCTCCATGCAGCTGTTCTCCTCGGCGATCAGCGCGGTCCCGCCTTCGCAGCTCGAGAGCGCTCGGATGGTCGGTGCGAACACCTGGCAGCAGCTGCGCGACGTCATCCTGCCGAACATCAAGGGCCACCTGCTCACCAACACGCTGCTCATCACGCTGTGGACGTTCAACACGTTCACGCCGTACCTGCTCACGGCGGGCGGCCCGAACGGCGCCACCGACATCCTCTCGGTGTACATCTACCAGACGGCGATCCCCGGCGGTCAGCTCG
Source organism: Microbacterium sp. (assembly GCA_031286555.1). Taxonomy (GTDB): domain Bacteria; phylum Actinomycetota; class Actinomycetes; order Actinomycetales; family Microbacteriaceae; genus Microbacterium. The sequence continues at coordinate 20,830 of JAITUD010000059.1, forward strand.
GACTCGGCGCAGCGATCTCGCTCATCATGCTGGTGATCAACCTCGTGATCGCACTGATGTACACGCGGGCGGCGGGCGCAGGAAAGAAGAGGAAGAAGGTGCGCTCATGATCGCCTCCGTCAAGACCGTGTCACGCGATCGGACCGTCGTCCATTTCGTCTCCCGCATCCTCTTCACGATCGTGCTGGTGATCGTCTCGCTGTTCTTCGCGCTGCCGATGGTCTGGCTCGTGCTCGCGCCGTTCGACGCGAACCCGACGCTCAACGTCTCCTGGCCGGACTGGACGCTGGACAACTTCGCCCGGCTGGCGGAGAACCCCTACGCGCTGCACTCGATCCTCAACTCGCTGATCCTGGGTGTGGGGACGATGATCCTCGTCCTGGTCCTGGGAGCGCTGGCCTCATATGCCATGAGCCGGATCAACATTCCGGGGCGCAACGGCATCCTCTACGCGCTGCTGCTGCTGTCGTCGATCGTGACGGGAACCGCCGCGATGGTCCCGACGTTCCAGCTGATCACCCAGCTGCAGATGATCAACACCCACATCGGCGTCATCCTCGTGCTCGCCGGGGGCATCCTGCCCACCGTCATCTTCATCCTGAAGGACTTCATGGACTCGATCCCGAAGTCCTATGAGGAGTCGGCCCGCCTGTACGGCGCCGGCCCGTTCCGGATTCTGAAGGACGTGGTCGTGCCGATCGCCCGGCCCGGCCTGGCGTTCATCGCGATCTGGACGATCGTGCAGGTCTGGGGCAACTTCCTCGTTCCGTTCCTGCTGCTGCGCACACCCGACATGCAGCCGGCAGCCGTGCTGATGTACACGTTCTACACCGAGAGCGGACAGGCCGATCTCCGCCTGATCTCGGCGTTCTCGCTCGTGTTCTCGGTGCCGGTGCTGCTCATCTACTTCTTTGTGAACCGACGATTCGGTTTCCGCTTCCACGGAGGGATCAAGTCCTGATGGCCGCCATCATTGCAAAAGAGCTCGTCAAGGAGTACCCCGGCGGGGTGCGCGGCGTCGACAGCATGGATGTGGAGATCGCCGACGGCGAGTTCTTCGCCCTGCTCGGTCCGTCCGGATGCGGGAAGACCACGCTGCTCCGATCGATCGCCGGGCTGGAGAGCATCACCTCGGGGACGCTCTCCATCGGTGAGAAGGACGTCACGAACGCCGAACCGGGCGACCGCGGCGTCGCGATGGTCTTCCAGGACTACGCGCTCTTCCCCCACATGGATGTGGGCGACAACATCGCCTATCCGCTGCGGATCAGGCGCGTCGCGAAGGGCGAGCGAAGGGCGACCGCGCAGTCGGTGGCCGACGGGCTGTCCCTGGACGGCCTGATCGAGCGCCGTCCTGGTCAGCTCTCGGGCGGTCAGCAGCAGCGCGTGGCGCTCGCACGCGCCGTCGCGACCCGCCCCGAAGTGCTGCTGCTCGACGAGCCGCTGTCCAACCTCGACGCCCGGCTGCGCCTGGAGGCCAGGACCTTCCTCAAGGAGCTGCAGAGCGACCTCGGCGTCACCACGGTCTTCGTGACCCACGACCAGGCGGAGGCGCTCGCCCTCGCCGACCGGATCGCCGTCATGAAGGCCGGGAAGCTGCAGCAGATCGGCACGCCCAAGGAGGTGTTCCACCGGCCGAACAACACCTTCGTCGCAGGCTTCATCGGTGCTGTGCCGATGAACCTGCTGCCGACGACCGTGACGAACGGCAGGGTGCAGATCGGCGACGCGCGGATCCCCGTACCGGAGGAGAGCGCCGGCAGGGTCACGGAGGGGCAGGAGGTCATCTGGGGCATCCGTCCGGAGTACCTGCGCTGGTCGACCGAAGAGGTGGCCGGGGCTGTCCCGGCTGAGGTCATCGTGACGGAGAACCTCGGTGCGACGGCGCTGATCCTCGTCGCCGCCGGCGAGCAGAAGCTGCAGATCGTCGTACCGGAGGAGCAGGAGCCGGCCCGCGGATCGCGGGGCTGGGTCGTCCCGCAGAGCAGTCGCGCCCTGCTCTTCGACGCCTCGAGCACGGAGCGGATCGGCTGATGGGCTCCACCCGCACCACCCTCCACCTCACGCACGAGATGCAGAACGAGGACCGCTACGTCCTCGTGCCGTTCGAGGTGCCCGCAGGCGTCGACTCCGTCGAGGTCCGCATCTCCTATGATCGCGACGCGGCGGTGATCGACCTGGGCTGCGAAGGCGCGGCGGGGTGGCGGGGCTGGTCGGGCGGTGCGCGGACCGAGTACGTGATCCGTCCGGACGATGCGACACCCGGATACCTGCCGGGGCGCCCTGAGGCCGGCCAGTGGGCAGTCGTCCTCGGCGTGCACCGGCTTCCGGAGGGCGGAGCGCCCGTGCAGGTCGAAGTGCTGATGCCGGCCGAAGGCGGAATCGATCACGGTCCGGAGGCGGTGCCCGTGACCAGGGCGATCCGGGGGAGTGACCGGGGTCTGCCCGCCGCAGACGGACTGCGCTGGTACGCCGGCGACTTCCACGCCCACACGCTGCACTCCGACGGCAGGGAGAGCATCTCGGGCCTGGCATCCCTCGGCGTGCAGGCCGGGCTCGACTTCCTCTCCGTCACGGACCACAACACCACGAGCCACCACGCTCATCTGCGACCGGTGGGGGACCGGCACGGGATCACCCTGCTGCCCGGCCAGGAGGTCACCACCCATCGAGGTCACGCCAACGCCTTCGGCGACATCGGCTGGATCGACTTCCGCCGCCCCGCGCAGACGTGGGTCGACGAGGTCGAGCGCCGCGGCGGCGTGCTCAGTGTGAACCACCCGATCTCGGGCGACTGCTCCTGGCTGCATCCTCTCGAGCGACGCCCGAGGGCGATCGAGCTGTGGCACTCCACGTGGTACCGCGAGCTCATCGACACCGCGCCCTTCGCCTATCACGCGCTCTGGCCGGCCGGGGCGACCCTGCTGGGCGGCGCCGACTTCCACATGCGCAGCCAGGGCGTCGGGCCGGGGACGCCGACGACGTGGGTCGCCGCAGAGGATCCCTCAGCAGAGGCCATCCTCGCCGGAGTCGCCGCAGGGCGCACCGCGATCATGGGCGGTCTGAAGCAGCGCGAGGGACTCACCGTCCCCGACCTGCTGACCGCCCCTGTCCTGCTGCGCCTCGATGGTGACGTCGTGGCCATCGACGCGGACGGGCTCGTGCTCGTCGACGGGCTGGGAGCCCGCCGCATGGTCAGGGGCGACCGCGTCTCGTTCGACGCCGATCCGGCGACCGGCCCCTACTACCTGCTTCATCCCGATCGGCAGATCGCCGCACTCTGCGCCTGACCGAACCTCACAGAACCCGGAGATCCCGCCCGTGACCAGCAGCCAGATCGTCGTCGTCCCGCACACCCATTGGGACCGCGAATGGTACGAACCGCATGACGTGTTCCGCCTGCGCCTCGTGCACATGCTCGATCGCCTCCTGGGCATGCTCGAGTCCGAGCCGGAGTACCGGTTCACGCTCGACGGGCAGGCCGCGGCGATCGAGGACTACCTCGAGATGCGCCCGGAGAACCGTGACCGTGTGGTCGCTCTCGTCGAACGGGGACAGCTCAGCCTCGGACCGTTCCTCATCCTTCTCGACGAGTTCGGATGCGACGGCGAGACGATCATCCGCAATCTCGAACTCGGCCGTGCGGCCAGCACGCGCCTCGGGGGCACCATGCCGGTCGGCTATCTGCCCGACATGTTCGGCCACGCCGCGCAGATGCCGCAGATCCTGAGCGGGTTCGGCATCCGGCACGCCGCCCTCTGGCGTGGAGTCCCCGCGGCGATCGAGAACCACGCCTTCGCCTGGGTCGCGCCCAACGGCGACGCGGTGCGCTGCGAGTACATCTTCGACGGTTACGGCAACGGGCTCGACATGTTCGCGCTGCCCGGTCAGCTGCCCGAACTCGCACCGGACTACGCGGCACGCACGGCGTCCTGGTACGGGGAGGAACCGGTGATGGCGATGCTCGGCACCGACCACTCCGCGCCCCCGGAGGACCTGGTCGAGGTGATCCGCGACTACGAGTCTCGGGGGCAGGAGCCGCAGCTGGTGATCGCCACCCTCGACGCGCACCTCGCCCGCTACGCGACCGATGCGCAGGCGCTGTCGACGCTCCCGGAAGTGCGCGGCGAGATGCGCTCGCACGCCCGCGGCAACCTGCTGCCGGGTGTCTTCTCGATCCGGACCGACCTCAAGGCCGAGATGGCCCGCTCCGAGCGCGCGCTGACCATCGCCGAGCGACTCGACCTGCTCTACGGACGTCGCGACCACCGCGCGTTCTTCGACACCGCCTGGTATCGGATCGTCGAGAGCACTGCGCACGACTCCGTCACCGGATGCGGCGTGGACGCGACGGCCGAGCAGGTGGGCACGCGCATCCATACCGCCGGGCACATCGCCCGGGGCGTGATCGACGACGTGCTTCACGAGCTGTCATCGAGCACGACTCCCGACCGGCACCTGGTGTTCAACCCGTCCGGATTCACCAGGAGGACCCAGGTCGAAGTCACGCTGCACGGTGTCGGCGGGAGCGAACCGTCCAGCGGCGTCCAGCTGCTCGCACCGCTGCCGACCGTGCTCGGCGACGAGCAGATGCGCACCGACGAACTGACCAGGATCCTCCGTCGCATCCACGGGCGCGAGCTCTTCGGCCAGCAGATCAACGGCTACGAATGGGGCGAGCAGTCGCTGCGCTTCCGGGTGGCGGAGAGCCCCACCGGTGTGTGGGATCTCGCGGCCTTCACCGCGGAGCTGGAGGAGCGCGTGCGCGCCGACGCCGATGGCGCTGACATCTGGCACGTGGAGACGATCGCCGATCCACGGCATCGCGCGCTGCTGGCTGCCGACGTGGACGGGCTCGGCCTGAGCGTCGTCTCGGAGGTCACGGCACCCGCTCCGATCGACCCGGTGCAGGTGACCGCAGACTCCCTCAGGAACGGCCGGCTGACGGCGACCGTCGCCCCCGAAGGCACCGTGCGCCTCGTGACTGCGACGGGCACCGTCATCGAAGGCGCCCTCGCGCTGGTGGACGACGGCGACTGCGGCGATTCGTACAACTACGGGCCGGTCGATACGGCATCCGCCGTCGCTGTGCCGTCGTCGGTGCAGACCAGCGTCCTGGAGGAGGGCCCGCTGCGCGGGCGCCTGCTGATCCGGCGTGTGTACGAGCTGCCGGAGCGGCTCGGCGAGGATCGTCGTCGCTCGGCGTCCACGGTGCCACTGGTCACGGAGACCATCGTGGAGCTTCGTGACGGCGAGGACTTCCTCCGGGTCTCGATCGACTACGTGAACACGGCCTCAGATCACCGCCTGCGGATCCTCGTCCCCACGGCCGGCACCGACCTCGACCGGTCTCGGAGCACCGGGCAGTACGGCACGACGGTGCGCGGACGCGAGGCGGAGGGAGGATGGGGGGAGTTCCCGCTGCCGACATACCCCGCCTACCGATCCGTGTCGGCCGGTGAGGTCTCCGTCCTCGTGCAGAAGCTCACCGAGTACGAACTCGTCTCCCGGGACGGCGCGGATGACGCCCTGGCCCTGACCCTCTCGCGCTCCGTCGGCATGATGAGCGTCAACGTGCATCCGCTGCGCGACGAGCCGGCGGGGTCTGAGATCCCTGTGCCCGGTGCCCAGTACCTCGGTGTCGCCGTGCACACCGAACTCGCGATCGTCGTCGGTTCGGACGACGCCACGGTCAACAGGGCAGCGGACCTCTTCCGCCTCGACCCGCTCGTCGTCCGCGGCAGCGGTGCCTCGGACCGGACGCTTCCCGTCCCTGCCGTGCAGGGTGCGACAGCGGGTGGCGACGTGATCCTCGAGTCCGCTCGCCGCGTCGACGGCATGGCGGAACTGCGCTTCGTCAACTACCTCGACGAGGAGCGCCCACTGGCGTTCGCCGCCTCGGGGGAGTGGACCAGGACGGACCTCGCCGGTTCTGCGGAGGGCATCACCGACGTGGTGGCGACGGCAGTGCCCGGCGGACAGGTGCTCACGATCAGGCAGCCCCTCGAGAGCGGTGCCCGCCGATGAGCGCCGAGTTCCCTCCGGTGCCGGAGATCATCGCCGTCGGCCGCCTCGGAGTCGATCTGTACCCGCTGCAGGACGGAGTCGGTCTCGCCGAGGTGACGACCTTCGGCAAATACCTCGGAGGCAGCGCGGCCAATGTCTCGGTCGCCGCCGCCAGGTACGGGCACCGGACGGCGCTGATGTCCCGCGTCGGCGACGACCCCTTCGGGCGCTACCTCCTGGGTGAGCTCGATCGGCTGGGAGTGCAGAATCGGTTCGTCGCGGTCGACTCCGAGTTCAAGACGCCGATCACGTTCTGCGAGATCTTTCCGCCGGACGACTTCCCGCTGTACTTCTACCGGGAGCCGACCGCCCCCGACATGCAGATCCGGACCGAGGACATCGATCCCCGCGCGGTGCAGGGCACATCCCTGCTCTGGCTGACGGTCACCGGTCTGAGCGAGGAACCGAGCCGTCAGACCCACCACGACCTGCTGCAGCTGCGCGGCGGGCGGGCGCACACCGTTCTCGACCTCGACTACCGGCCGATGTTCTGGCCCGATCCCGCGACCGCCCGTGCCGAGATCGACCGGGTGCTCGATGCCGTGACCGTGACGGTCGGCAACCTCGAGGAGTGCGAGGTCGCAGTGGGGGAGTCCGATCCTCAACGCGCCGCCGATGCACTCCTGGACCGGGGGATCGAGCTGGCGATAGTCAAGCAGGGCCCTCGAGGGGTGCTGGCGAAGACCCGCACCGAGCAGATCGAGGTCGTCGCGCATCCCGTTGAAGTCGTCAACGGCCTGGGGGCCGGAGACGCCTTCGGCGGCGCTCTCTGTCATGGACTGCTGGAGGGATGGCCGCTGGAGCGGACTCTCCGCTACGCCAACGCGGCAGGCGGGATCGTCGCCGGCCGCCGGGAATGCTCCACGGCGATGCCGACCCTCGACGAGGTCGCGCAGGTCGTGGACGGAGGGGCATGAGATGAAGATCCTCACTGACGATGACTTCCGCCGGATCCGCGCGATCAGGGCTGAATCGCCCCAGGAGATCCGCGACGCGCTGGCTCGACGCCGACGCCGCGAGGTGATCCGGGGTGACGGCAGGCTGTTCATCATCGCCGCCGACCACCCGGCACGCGGGGCGCTCGCCGTCGGGAGTGCGCCGAACGCCATGGCTGATCGGTGCGAGCTGCTCGACCGTCTCGCCGTGGCCCTCCGTCATCCGGGTGTCGACGGGGTGCTCGGCACGCCCGACATCATCGACGACCTCGCCCTGCTGGGCCTTCTCGAGGACAAGATCGTGGTCGGCTCGATGAACCGGGGCGGTCTGAGGGGGGCATCCTTCGAGATGGATGACCGCTACACCGGCTACGATGTCCCCGCCATGCTCGACTCCGGGGTCGACTTCGCCAAAGCGCTGCTGCGGGTGAACCTCGACGACGACGGGACCGCGCCGACTCTCGCGGCGACGGCCGAGGTCGTCACTGCGGCAGCACGGGCCGACCTCCCGATCATGCTCGAGCCGTTCATGAGCAGGCATGTCGGGGGGCGGGTCGTCAACGACCTCGATCCCGAATCGGTGATGCTCTCCATCGCGATCGCCAGCGGACTCGGCACGAGCAGCCGTTCCACCTGGCTCAAGCTCCCCGTCGTCGATGACATGGAGCGGGTGCTCTCCGCCACGACGATGCCGGTGCTGCTGCTCGGCGGGGATGCCGGCGCGGACCCCGACGACACCTTCTCGTCCTGGGAGGGAGCACTCTCCCTGCCCGGTGTCAGGGGGCTCACCGTGGGGCGCACCCTGCTCTACTCCAACGGCGACGTCGAGTCGGCCATCGACACTGCGGCACGACTCGTGCACCCCGAGCTCACGCAGCCCCGGACACATTCCTGAGGAGGACCATGAACAGCGAAGCCACCGCACCCGTCATCCCGCACTGGATCGACGGCGCAGAACGCGTCTCGGCCGGCGGGCGCACCGCGCCCGTGCACAACCCCGCCACCGGGGAGGTCGCCGCACGGGTCGCCCTCGCGAACGCCGACGAGATCGATGCCGCGGTCGCATCCGCCCAGCGCGGTTTCCAGACCTGGAGCCGGTACTCGGTGGCGAAGCGGCAGACGGTGCTGTTCGCCTTCCGGGAGCTGCTGAACGCTCGCCGCGGCGAGCTCGCCGAGATCATCACCGCCGAGCACGGCAAGGTGCTCTCCGACGCGATGGGCGAGATCATGCGGGGCCAGGAGGTCGTCGAACTCGCGTGCGGCTTCCCTCACCTGACCAAGGGCGCGTACTCCGAGAACGCCTCGAGCGGCATCGACGTCTACTCCATCAAGCAGCCGCTCGGCGTGGTGGCGATCATCTCGCCGTTCAACTTCCCGGCGATGGTGCCGATGTGGTTCTTCCCGGTGGCGATCGCGGCGGGCAACGCCGTCGTGCTGAAGCCCAGCGAGAAGGATCCCTCCGCTGCGCTCTGGATCGCGAGGCTGTGGGCGGAGGCCGGTCTGCCGGACGGCGTGTTCACCGTGCTGCAGGGCGACAGAGCCGCGGTCGACGGCCTGCTGGAGAGCCCGGTCGTGCAGGCGGTCTCGTTCGTCGGGTCCACGCCGATCGCGCAGTACATCTACGAGACGGCGTCCAGGACCGGCAAGCGCGTGCAGGCGCTGGGCGGCGCCAAGAACCACATGATGGTCCTGCCCGACGCTGATCTCGACCTGGTCGCCGACCAGGCGGTGAACGCCGGCTACGGAGCCGCCGGTGAACGCTGCATGGCGGTGTCGGTCGTGCTGGCGGTGGAGCCGGTGGCGGATGCGCTCATCGAGAAGATCGCCGAACGCATCCAGAAGCTGCGCATCGGCAATGGCGCAGGAGACGCGGACGGCGAGCCCGACATGGGACCGCTCATCACCGGCGAGCACCGCGACAGGGTCGCCGGCTACGTCGACATCGCCGAGCGGGACGGTGGGCGGATCGTCGTCGACGGCCGTGGCTGCACGGTCGAGGGCCACGAGGACGGCTTCTGGTTCGGTCCGACGCTGATCGACGATCTGCCGACGACCTCCCGCGCCTACCAGGAGGAGATCTTCGGTCCCGTGCTGCAGGTGATCCGGGTGTCGACGTTCCAGGAGGGCCTCGACTTGATCAACTCCGGCCGCTTCGGCAACGGCACCGCGATCTTCACGAACGACGGAGGCGCCGCCCGGCGCTTCCAGCACGAGGTCCAGGTCGGCATGATCGGCATCAACGTGCCGATCCCCGTCCCGGTGGCGTATCACTCCTTCGGCGGTTGGAAGGCTTCGCTGTTCGGCGATGCGAAGGCCTACGGGGTGCACGGCTTCGACTTCTTCACCCGCGAGAAGGCGGTCACGAGCCGCTGGCTCGACCCCGCCGCGCACGGCGGGATCGACCTCGGCTTCCCGCAGAACTCCTGAGAGGGGCGGCCATGAGCACGGATGAACGCTGGTTCCATCGACGCGGAGGGCTGTCACGAGAAGGGTGGGAGAGCGTCGTGGACGGCGATGTCCCGGGCTGGCAGCACACCGGCATCCGCATCGGAGAGCTGAGTGAGGGGGAACGGCTCGCGCTTCCCGACGCCGGCGTGGAGCGGATCGTCGTTCCCCTGTCCGGATCCTTCCGCGTCGCGCAGAACGAGGGCGGCCTGAGCTCGGAGACCGTGCTCGACGGACGGAGGTCCGTGTTCGACGGACCGACGGAGGTGCTCTACCTGTCCTCGGCGGCGACCGCCGTGATCACCGGATCCGGGCGAGTGGCCGTTGCCGAATCCCCGACGACGACGGTGCGCAGGAGTCATCGCATCCCGGCATCCGACTTCCGCGTCGAACTGCGGGGCGCCGGGGCGGCCAGTCGGCAGGTGCACAACTTCGGCACGCCGGAGGCGCTCGACGCCGCCCGCCTGATCGTGTGCGAGGTGATCACGCCGGCCGGCAACTGGTCGTCCTATCCGCCGCACAAGCACGACGAGCACGTGCCGGGGCATGAGACCCGGCTGGAGGAGATCTACTACTTCGAATCGGCGCCTGCGAGGGGGAGCGGACGTGAGGATGCCGCTGACGGCGCCTTCGGGATGTTCTCGACCTATTCGTCGCCGGCGGGTGAGATCGAGATCGACGCGATGGTGCGCTCCGGAGACATCGCGCTCGTGCCCTTCGGCTATCACGGCCCGGCCGTCGCCGCCCCCGGGTACGACCTCTACTACCTCAACGTGATGGCCGGGCCCGATCCGGAGCGGGCATGGCTCATCTCCGACGACCCGGCGCACGCATGGGTGCGCGAGAACTGGCCGGACGAATCGATGGACGGTCGTCTTCCCTATACGGCAGAAGGAGCGCACTGACATGCAGACCAAGCGGATGACGGTGGGACAGGCGCTGATCGAGTTCCTCGCCAATCAATGGACGGTCGACGGCGACATCCGGGAGCGGACCATCCCCGGCGTCTTCGGCATCTTCGGCCACGGCAACGTGGCCGGCCTCGGGCAGGCGCTGCAGCAGTGCAATGCTGAACGACCCGATCTGATGCAATATCACCAGGCCAGGAACGAACAGGCCATGGTGCACCAGTCGGTCGGCTATGCGCGGATGCATCGGCGCCGGGCCACGTTCGCCTCGGCGGCCTCTGTCGGTCCCGGTGCGACCAACCTGCTCACCGGCGCCGCGCTGGCGACCACGAACCGTCTCCCCGCGCTGCTGCTGCCGAGCGACACGTTCGCCACCCGCGTCGCGGATCCGGTGCTGCAGCAGCTGGAGATGCCGCACGACATCGGCCTCACCGTGAACGACGCCTTTCGCCCGCTCTCCGTCTTCTTCGACCGAGTGCAGCGGCCGGAGCAGCTGTTCTCGATCGCGCTCGCCGCAATGCGCACGCTGACCGACCCGGCCGAGACCGGCGCCGTCACCATCGCCCTCCCCGAGGACGTGCAGGCCGAGGCGCTCGATGTGCCGCTGGAGTTCCTCTCCGAGCGGGAATGGCACCTGCGCCGTCCCGTTCCGGAGCGCGGCCCGCTGGAGCGAGCTGTCGCGGCGATTCGAGAAGCCCGGCGTCCGCTGATCATCGCCGGCGGGGGTGTGATCTACTCCGGGGCGGAGACGGCCCTGCGCGCCCTTGCGGAGCACACCGGGATCCCTGTGGCCACGACGCAGGCGGGCGGCGGCGCGATGCCGTGGGACCACCCGCAGTACCTCGGCGGAGTCGGCGCGACCGGCACCACAGCGGCGAACCGGATGGCCGCCGACGCCGATGTGGTCATCGGCGTCGGCACCAGGTACAGCGACTTCACCACGGCGTCCCGCACCGCGTTCCAGCATCCGGGGGCCGTCTTCGTGAACGTCAACGTCGCCTCCTTCGACGCGTACAAGCACGGATCGCGACTGCCGATCGTCGCCGATGCGCGCGAGACGCTGATCGCCCTCGACGACGAACTGCGCGGCGCGCGCGTGCCGGCCGACCATGCCGCCCGCATCGCGTCTGAGAAGGCGGCCTGGGACGCCGTCGTCGATTCGGCGTTCGCTCCCTCCGGCCTGGCGCGACCGGGGCAGTCCGAGATCATCGGCGCGGTCCGCGCATCGGTCTCCGACCGGGACGTCATCGTGCAGGCCGCGGGCTCGCTCCCCGGAGATCTGCACAAGCTCTGGCGGGTGTCGGACCCGCTCGGCTACCACGTGGAGTACGCCTATTCGACGATGGGATACGAGATCGCCGGCGGTCTCGGTGCCAAGCGGGGCCTGCTCGCCGACGGCGACGACCGCGACGTCGTCGTGATGGTCGGCGACGGCTCGTATCTGATGCTGAACTCCGAGCTCGTGACCGCGGTCGCCGAGGGGATCAAGCTCATCGTCATCCTGGTGCAGAACCACGGTTTCGCCTCGATCGGCCACCTCTCGGAGACGGTGGGATCGCAGCGCTTCGGCACCCGGTACCGCCGCTACGATCCGCAGGCGCGCAACTTCCAGGACGGCGAGATCCTCCCCGTGGATCTGGCGATGAATGCGCGCAGCTACGGAGTGGACGTGATCGAGATCCCCACCGCCCCTGATGCGATCAACCGCCTGAAGGAGGCGATCGCCGTCGCCAAGGCGTCGACGAGGACCACGCTGATCCACGTCGAGAGCGATCCGACGATCTACGCTCCCGACGGCGAGGGATGGTGGGACGTGCCGGTGGCCGAGGTTTCGACGACCGCGTCCGCGCAGCACGCACGCGTCGAGTACGAGCAGCAGCGCACCGCACAGCGACCGCTCCTCTGACGGAAGGCGCCGCGGCGCCTGCAGATGGCGGATCATCCTGCAGACGGCGGACGACTCGCCGAGAGATCGTCCGCCATCTGCAGGATTGTCCGCCATCCGTCGGCGCGCCGTCGCTCAGAACAGCAGGTACACCGCGCCGAGCACAGTGAGCACGATGACGATGCGGTCGAAGAGCTGCTGCGGCATCCTCTTCGCCAGGGCGATGCCGATGAGCGCGCCGATGACGACCAGCGGGGCGAGCACGAGGTCCATCAGCAGCACCTGGGGCGTGAAGAGGCCGAGGCCGGCGAGGAACGGCACCTTCATCACGTTCACGATCGCGAAGAACCACGCAGAGGTGCCCAGGAACACCTGCACGGGCGTTCGGGTCGCGAGGAAGTACATCGACATCACCGGACCGCCGGAGTTGGCGACCATCGTGGTGAACCCGGCGAGCCCGCCGTAGGACAGGCCGAGCAGCGGGCCCGCAGGCCTGTCCGCAGCGCGCCGGCGCCGCCACAGCGTGACGGCGATCATCAACAGCAGGATGACGCCGATCGCGCGTCGCACGGTGGCGTCACCGGCGAGCATCAGGAACAGGAACCCCGCCAGCAGTCCGACGATCACCGCCGGCGCGAGCCGCAGCAGCGTCGGCCAGTGCGCATGACGCCGATAGGCGATCAGTGCGAACACGTCGCCGACCATGAACAGCAGCAGCATCGCCGCCGTCGAAGTGCGGGCGGGCAGCACAGCCGCCAGCAGGACCACCGAGATGGTCGCTGCGCCGGGCACGGCCGTCTTGCCCAGGCCCGCGACCAGAGCAGCGACCGCCAGCATCCCCCAGGCGAGCGGGGCGAGCTCCATCATCCGGCGGCGTCGATGACGGCGACGATGCGGTCGTAGCCGCGCTGCGCCGCCATCGTGCGCGGCAGGTCGCCGTTGCCGTCGCGGATGCTCAGGTCGGAGCCGCCCTCGATGAGCACGCGGCACACCTCGGCGTAATGGTCGGAGCCGTCGCCGAGCTCGATCGCCTCATGCAGGGCGGTCCAGTGCAGCCTGTTGATGTGGTTCGGGTCGACGCCCGCTTCGAGCAGGATCTCGATCGTCGGGATCAGGCCTCGCTCGGATGCCGGGATGAGCGCGGTGCCG
>JAITUD010000085.1 GCA_031286555.1 Microbacterium sp.
ACCGCTGAATCTCCGGGCGGCGCGACCCTCCTCGCGCCGCCCGGTGCAGAAGTCCCGCAGATCGCGGGGCGCAGAGCGGATGCCCGGCATCCGCCGAACAGGAAGAGAGACATGAAGAACACCAGATCCCCTCGGCGCGGCATCGTCGCAGCGCTCGCGGGCGTGGCGGCCGCAGCGACGCTGGCCGCGGCCTTCGCGGTGCCGGCTGCCGCGGCCACACCCGCCGAGACCCCCGCGGCGAGCGACACCGGCAACGTCAACGGCTACCGCAACGTCGGCTACTTCGCCCAGTGGGGTGTGTACGGCCGCAACTTCAAGGTGAAGCAGCTCGACACCTCGGGCGCGGCCGATGACCTCACACACATCAACTACTCGTTCGGCAACATCCACAACCAGACGCTGAAGTGCTTCATCGCGAACAAGGCGCAGGGCGAGGGGCCGAACGGCTCCGACGGCGCCGGCGATGCATGGGCGGACTTCGGCATGAGCTACGACGCCGCATCGTCGGTGTCCGGCAAGGCCGACACCTGGGACCAGCCTCTTGCGGGGTCGTTCAACCAGCTCAAGCAGCTCAAGGCGAAGCATCCGAACCTGAAGGTGCTGATCTCGCTGGGCGGCTGGACGTGGTCGAAGAACTTCTCCAAGGCCGCGGCCACGGATGCCTCGCGCAAGGCTCTCGTGTCCAGCTGCATCGACCTGTACATCAAGGGCGATCTGCCGGTGATCGACGGCCGCGGCGGCACGGGAGCCGCAGCGGGCGTCTTCGACGGCATCGACATCGACTGGGAGTGGCCGGGCAGCCAGAACGGCAACGTCGGCAACTACGTCGACGAGGCGAACGACAAGGCGAACTTCAAGGCTCTGCTCAAGGAGTTCCGCACCCAGCTGGACGCCTACGGCGCGAGCAACGGCAAGAAGTACCTGCTGTCGGCGTTCCTGCCCGCGAACCCGGATGACATCACCGCCGGCGGTTGGAACGACCCGGAGAACTTCAGGTCACTCGACTACGGCAACGTGCAGGGCTACGACCTGCACGGCGCGTGGGACCCGGCGCTGACCGGCCACCAGGCGAACCTCTTCGACGACCCGAAGGACACCCGCGCTCCGAACCGTCAGTTCAGCGCCGACAAGGCCGTGCAGATGTATCTGAAGGCGGGCATCGACCCGAAGCAGATCGGCCTGGGCATGGCTGCGTACGGCCGTGGCTGGAAGGGCGTCACCTCGGCTGAGCCGTGGAGTGCCGCGACCGGCGCCGCTCCCGGAACCTGGGAGGCGGGCAACGAGGACTACGACAAGCTGAAGAGCTTCGGCACCGAGTACTACGACGCGGCGACGGCCTCGGCCTGGCGCTACAACGGCGACCAGTGGTGGAGCTACGACAACAAGCAGTCCATCGAGCGCAAGGCGCAGTACACGCTGGACCTGGGTCTCGGTGGCGGCATGTTCTGGGAGCTCGACGGCGACCGCAACGGCGAACTGATCGGCGCCTACGCCGACAAGCTGCGCACCGGCAAGGCCGGCGACGGCGACACCCCCGGCAACGGCGGCGGCACCGACCCCGGTACCGATCCCGGTACGGATCCTGGCACCGACCCGGGTACCTGTGCCGCAGCCGCCTGGTCCGCCACCGCCACCTACAGCGGCGGGGCGAAGGTCAGCTTCGAGGGCGCCGAGTACACCGCGAAGTGGTGGACGCAGGGCGACAAGCCCGGCGCGAACGCCGTCTGGGAGAAGGCCGGCACCTGTGCCACCGACCCCGGTACGGATCCGGGGACCGATCCCGGCACCGACCCCGGCACCACTCCCGGTTCCTGCGCCGCGGTGTGGAGCGCCGGAACCTCGTACCCCGGAGGCTCGACCGTGAGCTACCAGGGGTCCGATTACAAGGCGAAGTGGTGGACGCAGGGCGAGACCCCCGGCGCATCCCAATGGGGTGCGTGGGAGCTCGTCGCCGCCTGCAGCTGATCCGCATCGCCTGACGCCGTGACACGGCGTGCGGATGCCCCGGGGATTCGGGTTCCCCGGGGCATCCGTGCGCTCAGCGGGGGAGCAGCAGGACGTCGTCGGATGCCTCGACGAGGCCGTCGGCGATCAGCGAGTCGATCGCCCTGTCGCGCTGCGTGCGGTCGGGCCAGTCCGCCAGCACGGCGTCCGCCGGCATCCGGTGGTCGGGTGCGTGCCGCAGCGCACGCAGGATGCCGCCGCGGGTCTGCCGATCCGAGCCCTCGTAGCGCGCCTGCCGGCGACGCTCGTCTCCGGTGTCGGGACGGCCTGCCATGAGCCAGGCGCAGGATGCCGCGATCGGGCAGACATCGCACCGCGGCGCACGTGCGATGCACACCACCGCGCCCAGTTCCATCGCGGCGGCGTTGAACACGGCGGCATCCGCGTCGTCATCCGGCAGCAGCGCCGACATGCGCGCCAGGTCGGACCGTGCCGGCGGCGCGGGCTGGGACCGGCCGTCGACGGCCCTCGCGATCACCCGGCGGGTGTTGGTGTCGACCACCGGATGCCGGTCACCGTAGCTGAACACGGCGACGGCCCGCGCTGTGTAGTCGCCGATGCCGGACAGTGCGAGCAGCGCGTCGACGTCTCGTGGCACGACGCCGTCATGCCGATCGACCACCTCGATCGCGGCGCGGTGCAGCCAGAGCGCGCGCCGCGGATAGCCGAGGTTGGCCCACTGGTGCACGACCTCGGCCGGAGTCGCGGCCGCCTGCGCGGCAGGAGTCGGCCATCGTTCCAGCCACGCCTGCAGATGCGGGATGACGCGGGTGACGGGGGTCTGCTGCAGCATGAACTCGCTGACCAGGGTGCCCCACGCGCCATAACGATCCGAGAACTCCGCTCTCCGCCAGGGCAGATCGCGGGCCTCGCGCAGGTACCATTCCAGCAATGCTGGGTGCCACGCTGCGGGGGGAATCGCGGAGGCGGGCATCCAGCCAGCTTATCGAGGGCGACGGCTGCGACGGAGGGCGAGCCATGAACACGATGACGGGGAAGCGCGCGGCGACGATGCTGGGCGCGGCGGTGCTGGCGATCACGCTGGCAGGATGCGGGTCGGGATCGTGGACGAACCCCACGACACCGACGCCGACGTCGACGGGAGCGCCGACACCGACACCGATCGAGACGCAGCACACCGATGCCGATCCGGCGGACGTGCGCACCTGGACGATCACCGCGCAGGGCATGGGGCCGGTCCAACTGGACGAGCTCTTCGCCGATGCCGTCGCCGGAGTGCCGACCTGGACGGTCGATCAGAACTGCACCTGGGCGGCGTTCACGAACGACCAGACGACCGGCGTCACTGCCTATTTCGCGCGCAACAGCGAGGTGAGCGACGGGAACGTCACCACGATCGACGTCGAATCCACCGGCGACACGGTGAAGCCGGCCGACGGCCCGCGCACCGCCGACGGGCTGGGCCTCGGCTCCACCCGCGACGAGGTGCTCGCCGCCCATCCGGATGCGGCCGAGCAGAAGCAGACCATCGGCGACGGTGCGCTGCTGCGTGTGGGGCCCGCGGGTCCGGGCCAGGGTGCGATCTTCTTCTCGTTCCGCGCAGGCGAGAGCACGGTGAGCGCGGTGACGGTCACCCTGCGCGACGAGCCGCCGTACGAGGTGTGCGGCTGACACGCCCTAGGCTTGAGGGATGGTCTCGCCCGGAATCCTCCTCGTCGACAAGCCAGGCGGGCTCACCAGCCATGACGTCGTGGCGCGTGTGCGCCGTGCCTTCGGAACCCGCAAGGTGGGGCACGCCGGCACGCTCGACCCGATGGCCACCGGGCTCCTCGTCATCGGCGTCGAGGGCGCGACCAGGCTGCTGACGTACATCGTCGGGGCCGACAAGACCTACGAGGCGACGATCCGCCTCGGTCAGGCCACCAGCACCGATGACGCCGAGGGCGAGATCGTGCAGACGACGGATGCCGGTGAGGTGCCGTCCTCGGAGATCGCGGCCGGCATCGCGCGGCTGACCGGTGAGATCTCGCAGGTCCCCAGCGCCGTCTCGGCCATCAAGGTCGACGGACGTCGCGCCCATGACCGTGTCCGCGCGGGCGAGCAGGTGGAGCTCGCCGCCCGCGAGGTGACCGTCTCGCGCTTCGAGGTGCTGGCCGAGCGCCGCGGCGACGGTGTCGTCGACCTCGACGTGATCGTGGACTGCTCCTCTGGAACCTACATCCGCGCGCTGGCCCGCGATCTCGGCGCCGGGCTCGGCGTCGGCGGGCATCTGACCGCACTGCGGCGCAGCCGGGTCGGCGACTTCGACGTCGCGGATGCCGTGACGATCGAGCAGCTGGCGGATGCCGCACCGATGACCCCTGCCGCTGCGGCCGAGCGCGTGCTGCCGGTGCTCGCGGTCTCCGCGGACGAGGCGCGCGACCTGCGGCACGGCAAGCGTCTCGGCGGGCAGGCCTCAAGGCTGACCGCGCCGCTGGTCGCCGCGATCGACCCCGATCAGGTTCTGGTGGGCGTGGTGGAGGCCCGCGGCAAAGACGTGAAGAGCGCCATGAACATGCCCGAGGAGGCATCCCGATGATCCTGTGGTTCACGATCGTGCAGATCGCGCTCGCCTGCGCGTCGGGGCTGTTCTGCCTGATCGCCGGCTTCGCCGGCCGCCGCCCGAGCGACTGGACCGTCGGCAGCCTCGCGATCGTCGAACTGCTGCTGCTGGTGCAGGTGGTCGTCGCCATCGTGGCGCCGTTCGCCGGCAACCCGCCGTCCGGCGACCTGCTCGAGTTCTGGGTCTACCTGGTCGCCGCGGTGCTGCTGCCTCTGGGCGGCGTGGCCTGGGCGCTGCTGGAGCGCAGCCGATGGAGCACGGTCATCCTCGGCGTCGTCGGCCTGTCGCTCGCGATCATGCTCTGGCGCATGCAGACCATCTGGACGATCCAGGCCGCCTGAAGCCGCCCGCCTCTACACTGGAACACGCCATGACCAACACTGTTTCGAGCGCCCGGATGACGGGTGTCGGCCGCGTCCTCGTGATCGTCTACGCCGTGATGGCGCTGGGCGCCACCGGCCGCAGCTTCGTGCAGATCGTCCGCCGGTTCGACGAAGCCCCGCTCGCCTACACGCTGTCGGCCCTGGCCGCGGTGGTGTACATCCTGGCGACTCTCGCGCTGATCAACGCCGGAAAGCCGGGCTGGTACACGGTCGCCTGGGTGGCCATCGTCTTCGAGCTGGTCGGCGTGCTCGTGGTCGGCACGCTCAGCCTCGTCGAACCGCAGCTGTTCGGGCACGACTCGGTGTGGTCGTACTTCGGCATGGGGTACGTGTTCATCCCGCTCGTACTGCCCGTCTGCGGTCTGTGGTGGCTGCGCACGCACCGTCCGGTGGTGGCGGCATGATCGTGTTCCGCGGCACGGAGGACGTGCCGGCAGACTTCGGCCCCTCGGTCGTCGCGATCGGCAAGTTCGACGGCGTGCACATCGGTCATCAGGCCGTCATCCGGCGCATGCAGGAGGATGCCGCGGCGTCCGGCGCCCGCACCGTGGCCGTGACCTTCGACCGCAACCCGCTCGCGCTGCTGCGTCCGGAGATCTGCCCGGAGAGCGTCGTCGACCTGGAGCGCAAGCTCGAACTGCTCGCAGGCACGGGCATCGATGCGACACTCGTGCTCACCTTCGACCGAGAGCTGTCCGCACGCGAACCCGCGGACTTCGTCAGCGGCATCCTGGTCGACGCGCTGCATGTGCGCACGGTGCTGGTCGGTGCGGACTTCCGCTTCGGCCGCGGGGGAGCGGGCACGCCCGAGCTGCTCCGCGAGCTCGGCGCGCAGCACGGTTTCGCGGTCGATGTGGTCGAGGACGTGTTCCTTCCCGGCTCCGACCGCCGCGTGTCGTCGACGTGGGTGCGCGAGCTGCTCGACGCCGGTGATGTCGCCCGGGCCGCGCGGGTGCTCGGTCGCCCGGTGTCGGTGGCCGGCGAGGTCGTGCACGGCCTGAAGCGCGGCCGCGAGCTGGGCTTCCCCACCGCGAACCTCTCCGAGACCGTCGACGCGCTCGTGCCGGCGGACGGCATCTACGCCGGTTGGCTGATCGACGGCGACCGGCGGTATCCGTCCGCGATCTCGGTCGGCACCAACCCCACCTTCGACGACGTGGCGCGACGCCAGGTCGAGGCCCACGTGCTCGGCGAGACGGGCCTGGACCTGTACGGCCACCACATCACCGTCGAGTTCGCCGACCGCTTGCGCGGCATGGTCGCCTTCGAGGGGATCGACGCCCTGATCGCCCAGATCGACGCGGACGTCGCCGCCGCGAAGCGGCTGCTCGGAGTGTGACACACGGCCTGTCGCGGCGCCGGAACCGCGTGATGGCGTAGACTTGTGCGCGGATTCCCGCCCGAGCGCATCTGCTGCGCATCGGCGCCGGCGATCCGGAGGTCGCGGGGGCATCGGCCCGAATGCGCAGTCGCCATGCGAATACGCATCCGGTGAGGTCCGTTCCGGCAGCACGCCGCCCGCGGACGACAGGTACGGCCGAGCATCCTCGGCACGGATATCTCAGCTCAGGAGGAGCATGCCGACCACGGCGACCGCCGCCCCGCGGCGAAAGAAGACGTCCCGTCGCGATGACGAGGCGCCTCTGATCCCGATCCTCGCCCGCAAGGTGCGCGAGATCGAGGCGAAGGCCCAGCGCGGAAAGCTCGGGCCCACCAATCGTGTGAAGTTCCAGGTCATCGCCTTCCTGGTGCGCGAGGAGCGCGCCAGGGTGAAGGCCGACCCCGAACTGTCCGACTCGGCGCGCGCCGAGCTGCTGAAGCGTCTCGACGGCGTGGCGACCATCCTCGCCAAGACCGCCGCGCGCGACACCTCGCTGATCCAGCTGCTCGAGGCCGACCAGGCCACCAGCCCCGTGGCCAAGCGGATGCGCCGGGACTGGCTGCTCGAGTCCGGTGCGGAGCTTGCACCGGAGGAGCTCGTCATCACCGACGTCGCTCCGGTGCGCCAGACCACGGTGGTCTCGGCCGCGCTCGCCGAGAAGCAGGTCACCCCGCCCTCGGTCGAGTCCCGCCAGCTCGCCAACCCCTTCCTCCAGCCCGACCTCACGCCGCGCCCGGCCTCCACGCCGCGCCGGCGGCTCGACGGCTGGGAGCTGATGGGCCCGCTCTACAAGGCGTTCGAGTCCGGCGCCGGCGGGGGAGCGGCCACCATGGAGCTGCCGCCGGTGCCCGAGTACGACCACATCTCGCCCAAGGGCCGCGAGGTCATGGTGCACCAGTCGCGCTTCATCGAGTCCGTTAGGGCCGGCCACCGCAGCTTCCTGCTCGCCGACGAGCCGGGTCTGGGCAAGACCGCGCAGTCGGTGCTCGCGGCATCCGTCGCCGAGGCGTACCCGCTGCTGGTCGTCGTCCCCAACGTCGTGAAGATGAACTGGGCCCGCGAGGTGGAGCTGTGGACCCCGCAGCGCCGCGCCGCGGTCATCCAGGGCGACGGCACCGACATCGACGCGTTCGCCGACGTGTTCATCGTGAACTACGAGATCCTCGATCGGCACCTGTCCTGGCTCAGCTCGATCGGCCTGAAGGGCATGGTCGTCGACGAGGCGCACTTCATCAAGAACCTCTCCTCGCAGCGCTCGCAGAACGTGCTGGCGCTGGCCTCCCGCATCCGCGACCGCGAGCGGGACCCGCTCATGCTCGCCCTCACCGGAACCCCGCTGATCAACGACGTCGAGGACTTCGACGCGATCTGGCGCTTCCTGGGCTGGACCAACGGCGAGAAGCCCGAGCCGGCGCTGATGGAGAAGCTGGATGCCACCGGGCTCACCCCGGCCGACAAGTCGTTCTACGCCGAGGCGCGCGAGGCCGTCATCTCGATGGGCATCGTGCGGCGCAAGAAGAAGGACGTCGCCGCCGATCTGCCCGACAAGCTCATCGCCGACCTGCCGGTGCAGCTGGACGACGAGTTCGGTCGCGGCATCCGCGAGGCGGAGCGCGAGCTGGGCCAGCGGATGGCGGCGAAGTACCGCCGCATCGTCGAGGCGCGCGCGGCGGCGCACGGCCCGTCGGATGCCGGTGAGATC
Organism: Microbacterium sp.; assembly: GCA_031286555.1. Lineage (GTDB taxonomy): Bacteria > Actinomycetota > Actinomycetes > Actinomycetales > Microbacteriaceae > Microbacterium. The sequence continues at coordinate 8,034 of JAITUD010000085.1, forward strand.
GACGACGACATCGTCCGCCTGGTCGCGCACAACGAGCTCGAGGAGTCCAAGGCCGCCGGCACCGGGGGAGACAACGTCTTCACGATGGTGCGCCGCATCGGCCAGGCCAAGGCGCAGCTCGCCGCCGACTACGCCGCTCAGCTGCAGCGCTCGGTCGAGAAGGTCGTGTTCTTCGCCAAGCACATCGACGTCATGGATCAGGCCGAGGCGCATTTCGCGGCGTCCGGCATCAAGGCCGTGTCGATCCGCGGCGACCAGACCACTCCGGCCCGCCAGGCCGCGATCGACGCGTTCAACACCGACCCGGATGTCGGGATCGCGGTGTGCTCGCTGACCGCCGCCGGCGTCGGCGTGAACCTGCAGGCCGCGTCGAACGTCGTGCTCGCCGAGCTCAGCTGGACCGCGGCCGAGCAGACCCAGGCGATCGACCGCGTGCACCGCATCGGCCAGGACGAGCCGGTCACCGCATGGCGCATCATCGCCGCGCACACGATCGACACCAAGATCGCCGAGCTCATCGACCAGAAGCAGGGCCTGGCCGGCCGCGCGCTGGACGGCGAGAACATCGAGCCGGGAAGCACGGAGTCCGTGCAGCTCGGCGCACTCATGCACCTGCTGCGCGAGGCGCTGCAGGGAGCCTGACGTCACAAGCTGTTCAGAGGGCGTTAAGAACCATTGTTCTTGACGCCCTCTGGCGTTCGACATCGGGGAGATCTCTCAAGATCATCGTTTCGGCCCGATACGCCCCGCAAGATCTGCAGTTTTCGGTCGCTTCGAATGGCATCGGATGCCGACGCCCACTAGGGTCGGAAGCAGGCAGCGTCGCCTTTACCCTTTCCCCCGAAGCATGAAGGCAGCAGCATGAAGATCGGCATTCTGACCAGCGGTGGCGACTGCCCCGGACTGAACGCAGTCATCCGCGGCATCGTGCTCAAGGGCACCACCGCCTACGACCTCGAGTTCGTCGGCATCCGCGACGGCTGGCGCGGCGTGGTCGACGGCGACTTCTTCCCGCTCACCCGGCACGAGGTCAAGGGCCTCTCCAAGGTCGGCGGCACCATCCTCGGCACCAGCCGCACCAACCCCTACGAGGGCGAGCGCGGCGGCGCCGAGAACATCGCGAAGACCCTGTACGGCCACCGCATCGACGGCATCATCGCTATCGGCGGCGAGGGCACTCTGGCGGCGGCTGATCGCCTCGCCAAGGACGGCATCAACGTCATCGGCGTGCCGAAGACCATCGACAACGATCTGCGCGCCACCGACTACTCGTTCGGCTTCGACACCGCCGTCAACATCGCCACCGAGGCGATGGACCGGCTGCGCACCACCGGCGACTCGCACCAGCGCTGCATGGTCGCCGAGGTCATGGGCCGGCACGTCGGCTGGATCGCACTGCACGCCGGCATGGCCGCGGGTGCGCACGCCATCCTCATCCCCGAGGTGCCGCAGACCCTCGACGAGATCGCAGCACTGGTCACCAGCGCGCACGACCGGGGCCGCGCACCGCTCGTCGTCGTCTCCGAGGGCTTCAAGCTGCAGGGCATGGACGAGGCCTACAGCGACAAGGGCCTCGACGCGTTCAACCGGCCCCGCCTCGGCGGCATCGGCGACCGCCTCGCGCCGGAGATCGAGCGCATCACCGGCATCGAGACGCGGGCGACCATCCTCGGTCACATCCAGCGCGGCGGTTCGCCCTCCGGGTTCGACCGCGTGCTCGCCACCCGCCTCGGCCTGCACGCCGCCGACGCGATCGTCGACGGCGCCTGGGGGCAGATGGTGGCCATGCAGGGAACCGACATCGTGCGCGTCCCCTTCGAGGACGCCCTCGGCGAGCTGAACACCGTGCCGCGCAGCCGGTACGACGAGGCCGCGGCTCTCTTCGGCTGAGCAGCAGGGCCGGCGCACGGCGCCGGCCCTGGCTCGTCAGTCCGCGAGGCCGAAGCGGTCCAGCATCCAGGCCAGCGCGAACGCGCGCTCGCGCCAGGCGTTGTAGCGCCCGCTGACGCCGCCGTGACCGGCGGCCATCTCGCACTTCAGCAGCACGTCGTCTGCACCGGCGAACCGGAGAGCAGCGACCCACTTCGCAGGCTCGACGTACAGCACGCGGGTGTCGTTGATCGAGGTGATCGCGAGGATGGGCGGGTACGCCGCATCCGTCCTGATGTTCTCGTACGGCGTGTACGACTTCATGTAGGCGTACACCTCCGGGTCGTGCAGCGGGTCGCCCCACTCATCCCACTCCACGACCGTCAGCGGCAGCGACGGGTCGAGGATCGACGTGAGCGCATCGACGAAGGGCACCTCGGCGACGATGCCGGTGAACAGCTCGGGGGCGAGGTTGGCGACCGCGCCCATCAGCAGGCCTCCGGCGCTTCCGCCCTCGGCGATCATCCGCTCGGGCGTCGTGACGCCGGCATCCACCAGGTGCTGCGCGCAGGCGACGAAGTCGGTGAACGTGTTGCGCTTGCGCAGCATCTTGCCGTCGTCGTACCAGTGCCGGCCCAGCTCGCCGCCGCCGCGGACGTGCGCGATCGCGAACACCACCCCGCGGTCGAGCATCGACAGGCGCATGGGGGAGAAGCCGGGGTCCATGCTCGACTCGTAGGAGCCGTAGCCGTACAGGTGCACCGGGCGGGGCTCGGAGCCCGGCTCGCCGAACGAGCGCCGCCAGACCAGCGAGATCGGCACCTGCGCGCCGTCCTCAGCGGTGGCCCACAGCCGGCGCTGGTCGTACTCGGCAGGGTCGTAGCCGCCGAGCACCGCCTGCTGCTTGCGGACCAGCCGCCCGCCGGTCGCGACGTCGAGATCCATCACCGTCGAGGGCGTGATGAACGAGACGTAGCCCATCCGCAGCAGCGGGGCGTGCCACTCCGGGTTGCCCGAGAACCACGCCGTGTACAGCGGCTCGTCGAACTCCAGCTCGTCGAGTGCGTCGTCGGCGTAGGACAGCAGGGCGATCTGCCCGAGCCCTTCCCGGCGGTACTCGACGGTCGCGAAGTCGCGGAAGCAGTCCACCTCGAGGATGCGGCGTCCCGGTGTGTGCGGCAGCACGACGCGGCGCTCGCCCTGCGGGTCGGATGCCGCCACGACGACCAGTTCGAAGTCGAGGGCGCCGTCGTTGTGCAGCACGTACAGCACGTCCTCGCCGTCGATCACGGCGTGGTCGATCTCGTACTCCACGCCGTCGCGCCGGGGCCAGACGACCCGCCCGCCCGCGGTCAGGTCGGCGAAGTCGAACAGGCGCGCCTCGCTGGTGATCTTCGACCCCACCTCGACGACCAGGTACTTCTTGGAGCGGGTGATGCCCGCGCCGAGCCAGAACCGCTCATCGGGCTCATGGATCAGCTTCACGTCCTCGGCGACCGGGGTGCCGAGGACGTGCAGCCAGAGGGTGTCCGGCCGCCAGGCCTCGTCGCGCGTCGTGTAGAGGACGGCGGTGCCGTCGGGGGTGAAGAAGGCCTGCCCGGTGTTCTCGATCACGTCGTCGAAGTCGGCGCCGGTGGTCAGGTCGCGGGCGTGCACCGTGTACAGCTCGTCGCCCTCGACATCGACCGACCACAGCATCCTGGTGCCGTCGTCGGACACGTCGAACGCACCGAGCGAGAAGAACTCGTGGCCCTCGGCCTCGACGTTGCCGTCGAGCAGCACCTGCTCGCCGGGAACCGGCTCACCCGGCACCAGCTCGGGCGGGGTCCAGTCGTCGGCGGATGCCGCGGTGCGGCACTGGATGCCGTACTGCGCGCCCTCCTCGGTGCGGCCGTAGTACCACCAGTCGCCCTGACGGGTCGGCACCGAGAGATCGGTCTCCTGCACCCGGCCCTTGACCTCCTGGAACAGACGGTCGCGCAGCGCGTCGAGGTGGGAGGTGCGCTGCTCCGTGTAGGCGTTCTCGGCCTCGAGGTGGGCGATGACCTCGGGATCCTCCTTGGCGCGGAGCCATTCGTAGGGGTCGTCGAAGGTGTCGCCGTGGTGGGTGCGGGGCGCGGGGCGGCGCGCCGCGACGGGCGCGCTCGTGGTCTGCTCGGTCACCCTCCCACGCTACCGGGCGCGAGTTGACCGAGGGGGAGCGGGGTGGGAGGATTCACAAGGGCCGATCAACGGAACATGAACCCACGGTGAACTCTTCGTTCGTCACGCCGACCTCGTCGGCACTGTCTCTGCATCTTCAACGAAAGCGACCGGTGGAAACCGCAGCCCTCATCGTCGTGCTGGTCATCGCGCTGGCACTGTTCTTCGACTTCACGAACGGCTTCCACGACACCGCCAACGCGATGGCGACGCCCATCGCCACCGGTGCTCTCAAGCCCAAGGTGGCCGTGCTGCTCGCCGCGAGCCTCAACCTGGTCGGCGCGTTCCTGTCCACGGAGGTCGCCAAGACGGTCTCCGGCGGCATCGTGAACGAGGCCGACATCCCGCACGACCTGCTGCCCTCGCTGATCTTCGCCGGGCTCATCGGCGCGATCACCTGGAACATGCTCACGTGGCTGCTGGGTCTGCCCTCGAGCTCGTCGCACGCCCTGTTCGGCGGCCTGATCGGCGCCACCCTGGTGGGCTACGGCCTGGCCGGCGTCAACTTCAGCATGGTGCTCTCCAAGGTCGTGCTGCCCGCGCTCATCGCCCCCGTCACGGCCGGCCTGATCGCCTATGCGGCGACCAAGGTCGCCTACGGCATCACCCGTCGCTACGACGGCCGGCCGGACGGGCGTTCCGGCTTCCGCTGGGGCCAGATCTTCACCTCGTCGATGGTGGCGCTCTCGCACGGCACGAACGACGCGCAGAAGACCATGGGCGTGATCACCCTCGCCCTGATCTCGGTCGGCTGGCAGACCGGCGACCGGAACAGCGCCGACTACCACAACCCGGAGTTCTGGGTGATCGTGGCCTGCGCGTTCACGATCGCGCTGGGCACCTACCTGGGTGGCTGGCGCATCATCCGCACGCTCGGAAAGGGCCTCACCGATGTGAAGCCGGCGCAGGGATTCTCCGCCGAGAGCTCGACCGCCGCGACCATCCTGGCCTCCAGCTACTTCGGCTTCGCCCTGTCGACCACCCAGGTGGCATCCGGCTCGGTGATCGGCTCGGGTCTCGGACGTCGGGGCTCCACGGTGCGCTGGCGCACCGCAGGGCGCATCGCGCTGGGCTGGCTGCTGACGCTGCCCGCGGCGGGCGCCGTCGGCGCCATCGCGGCGGTGCTCGTCGTCCAGCTCAAGGGGTGGGGCGTCGTGATCGACGCGATCGCCGCGGTCGTGATCATCGTCGGCATCTTCCTGCGCTCCCGCAAGAACGCCGTGACCGCATCGAACGCGATGAGCGACGTCGCCGAGTCGGGTCACGCCGTCGAGCACCCCGAGGTGCCCGGCCCCACGCGCCGCACCAGCCGCATCGAGCTGATGCGTGCCCTGGAGCGCGCCGAGCGCAAGGCCGACGAGGCCGAACGCGCTGCGCGCAAGGCGAAGAAGCTGAAGAAGGCGGGCGGGAAGCCGAGCGAGGTCAAGGCCGCTCGCAAGGCCGCCGAGCGCGCAGCGCACAAGTACGCCGAGGCCGATCAGGCGGCCAGGGAGTGGGAAGAGCTCAGCAGCAGCCGTCGGGCGCGAGCCGAGCTCGCCGAGTGGGACCTCGACATCGATGAGCAGGAGGACGCCCGATGAGCATCGAGATCAACTGGATCGACTTCGGCTACGTCTTCGCCGCCGCGCTGATCGGCGCGGTCGCCATCGTGCTGTTCTACTCGCTCGGCCTGCGGATGCTGGTGCGCGCAGGACGCATCCCGGTGGTCTCCCCGGCGGAGTTCACCGACGCGATCACCGTGCTCACCGACAAGGAGATCCGCCGCGCCGAGAAGCAGGCGGCCAAGGCGGCGAAGAAGAGCCCGCTCACGGACGCGCAGAAGACCCTCGCGTTCCTCGCGGCGATCGGATGCTTCATCCTGTGCGGCCTCGCCGTGCTGGGCGGCATCGCGCTGATCGTGATCGGGCACTGATCGCCCTATCATGAGGGCATGACCGCCCTTCCCGCGTTCGGTCGTCATGAGGCGGCGTCGCACACGATCATCCATCTCAGCGATCCGCATCTGCTCGCCGGGCGAGCGCGGCACGCGGGCGGAGCCGATTCCGACGCGAATCTGGCTCGCACCCTTCAGGCCGTGCGCCGCGTGCATCCTGCGCCGTCGGCGATCGTCGTCACCGGCGACCTCGCCGACTTCGGTGAGCCCGACGCCTATCGGCGGCTGCGCGCGGCGCTCGAACCCGTGGCATCCGACCTCGGCTGCCCCATCGTGTGGGTCGCGGGAAACCACGACGAGCGCCCGGCGCTGCGTGCCGAACTGCTGGACGCGGCTCCGACCGAGGAACCCGTCACCGGGGTCTGGGATCTCGACGGCCTGCGGCTGATCGCCCTGGACTCGAGCGTGCCCGGCTGGCATCACGGCGACCTGGATGCCGGGCAGCTGGACTGGCTCGCCGACCAGTTGCGCACGCCAGCGCCGCGCGGCACCCTTCTCGCGCTGCACCACCCGCCGCTGCCCTCGCACCTGCCACTGTTCGACATCCTCGAGCTGCGTCACCAGGACGAGTTCGCCGACGTGATCCGCGGCACCGACGTGCGCGGCATCCTGGCCGGCCACCTGCACTACTCCTCGGCCGGCATGTTCGCCGGGGTGCCGGTGAACGTCGCCTCGTCCACCTGCTACTCGATGAACGTGGCGCTGCCGGCGATGGAGGTGAACGGGATGGATGCCGGGCAGTCGTTCCATCTGGTGCACGTGTACCCCGACACGATCACGCACACCGTCGTGCCGGTCGTCGAAGCGCCCACCGGCGACTACTTCTCGGAGGAGTGGGTGCGAGAGATGGCGGCGCTCACGCCCGAGCAGCGCCTGGAGGCGTTCTCGCGCAAGCCCTCGGCGTAGACTGGAGACATCCCCCGCTTTCCAGTACCCGCCGAACACCCACAAGGATGTGACATGGCCGCTGACGCGCCTGCCCGTACTCGCACCGAGACCGATTCGATCGGAAGC
>JAITUD010000153.1 GCA_031286555.1 Microbacterium sp.
ACGGTGGTGTTGTAGGCACCCTTCACGGTGATGTCGAACGAGCCGTCGGCATCGGTCGGTGCGTACAGGTTCCACTTCGTGGTGAGCGTCCCCTTGGCGGGCAGCGTCGCCGCCGTCGCAGGGGTCACGGCCTCGGCCGTCCAGCCCTCGGGAAGGCCGAGCGTGACGGCGACATCCGAGATCGGGGCGCCCTCGTCCGAGGTGAAGGTGGTCGTGAACGGCGTGGCCTTGCCCTGCTGGATCACATCCGCACCGAGCTTTCCGCTCACCTGCGCGCAGGCGGGGATCGCGTCGGAGGCACCCAGGTCCTCGACCAGGAAGTCGTCCAGGATCATGTCCGCGCTGCCGCCGCCGGTGCGCTCGAGGCCCACGAAGGTGTCACCGCAGGCGCTGGCGTCGATGACCTGCTCGAACCGCGTGGTCTCGTGCACGGCGCCGATGGGGGTTCGCTGCGTGACCCGGGGGCCGTTCGCCGCGTCGTAGCCGGTGACCCAGGCGTACTCGCCCGCGCTTGTGGACTGGTGGTCGAACGACACCCTGTAGCGGTGCCCGGCCTGGAACGGCACGGAGTACTCGGACGTGCGGTACACGATCCCGGAGTTCTCGTCGTGCGCCATCAGCGAGTACTCCCCGTTCAGGATGTTGTCGATCTGACGGCCGTTCCATCCCTTCTGGGTGTAGTCGTTGCGCTTGGCGATGTGCGTGCGCGGGTCGGTGCTGCCGCCGGCCGCGCCCTTGTAGAACGGCCCCCATCCGGCATCCACGTCCTCGAAGTCCTCTCGGGAGATCACGCCGTCGCCGAGCTTCGGGACCGCAGCCTTGATGATGCGCACGTCGTCGATCCGCACCGCGGCGTCGCCCGTGCCGGCGCTGAAGGTCAGCGTGGGCCGGGTGCCGTCGGCGGGCACCGTGAACGGCACCTTCAGGCGCTGCATCGTGGTGCCGTGCCACTCGTCGGCCGCGACGTAGTTCTGCGCGTTCGACGAGTCGATCGCGATCCCGGCGTCCTTGCCGCCGGGCACCTTCACGCCGAGCTTCACGTCGCGGGTCTTGTTCTTGTCGATGCCGACCCACGCGCTGGCGGTGTAGTCGCCGGCGGGCAGCTCCCCGAGACGCTGGCTGAGGGATGCCTCGCCGGCACCGATCAGTGCGGCGCGACGGCCCAGCTTGTCCCGCTCGATCGTGACCTCACCGGTCGGGTTCCAGGCGCCCAGCGTCGTCTCGTTGAAGCCCGGGTCGACCACCGGGGTGCTCTCGCCGAAGCGGCTCTTCTTCGGGAGGCTGCTGCCGGAATCCGCCTTCTTGCCCGCGGCCAGCACGTACGGCTGCCCCGCCTTGGCGTCGATGGTGACCTTGCCGTCCACCACCGGGACGTCGGCGACCTTGGTGCGTCCGCCGTCGCCGAGCTCGAACAGCTGCATGGTGGCGTTGCCCGCGAACTCCTTCGTGAGGGTCCACGTGGTGCTGCCGCCCGCGGGGTTGTAGTGGTACAGCTTGTCGATCTTGCCGCCGTCCTTCGAGGCCCAGGGCAGCAGGTAGTTCGCGCCGTGCAGCACCTCGGCGCCGTCGACGGTGATCGACCGGCTCGCGGCATCCGTGCCGGTGACCCGCACGCCGTCCTTGAGGTCGATCGCCTCATCGGTCCAGCGCGTGATCTCGTGGTGCTGCAGGAACTTGGCCGGAACGTTCGCGGTCCACACGTTCTTCAGGAAGCCGTTGAAGTCGTTCTGGTTGGTCCAGCCCTCGAACTCGACGATGTGGCTGGTGCCGAGGCGGGGGTCGGGGTTCCAGACGTCGGCCTCGGTGTTGTTCACGAAGCGCAGGATCTTCGAGTTGATGCCCTTGTTCGTCGACCCGCCGTAGCTCTCGTCGTTGGCCCAGTGCGACCAGGTGTTGTTGGCCGGCAGCTTGTCGGCCCACTCCGACCCGACGCGGAAGCCGTGGTCGATCAGCGACTCCTGGATCTTCTTCGCCAGCCATCCGTACTGGTAGTAGACGTCGACGTAGACGAAGTCGAGGTTGTCGTTGGTCGCGTCGGCGAGTTCGCCGATGCGCTTGTCCAGCCGGCCCGAGTTCGTGTCGAAGCGCTGGTCGATGTAGTACGACTGGTCGAGCCAGTTCCAGCCCTTCGACTTCGGGTTCATGATGTCGTCGCTGAACGAGTTCGCCTCGGGGTAGATCTCGGTGGCGTTGATGTGCACGCCGAAGGAGGCGTTCCACTTCTTGCCCGCCTCGAGCGCGTCGTTGAGCTCGTCCAGACCGCCGGCGCGCTCGTTGAAGTTGTCGCCGTAGTCGGTGTTGGCCGAGTCGTGGCCCTCGCTGGTGTAGCCCTTCAGCATGGCGACCTGGCCGAGTCCGTCGGTGTTCAGCGCGATGCGCTTGACGTCGTCGAGCGTGCGCAGGAACGGATGCGTGGCCTGCGAGGCGAAGTTGAACGGGATGTGGGTGACCACGTTGTCGGGGGTCTGGTCGCCCTTGAAGGGTGCGACGCGCAGGTCGCGCAGGGCGGTCGCGCCGTCCTGCCAGTCGACGACGCCGTCGCCGTTCGCATCGGGGGTGATCGCGACCTTGACCCAGGGCAGTTCCTCGGGCTCGGGAGCGCCCTTGGCCCGGTACAGCCACTGGCCGCTCGAGATGCCGACCTCGACGTTCTCGCCGTCCTTGACGGCCTGGCGCCAGAAGTTGCCGCCGTCCTTGTTCGCCGGTCCGCTGGACTCGTCGTACATGGCGTTGGTCGTGAACGCGGCGGCGAGCTGCCCGGTGTTCGCGAGGACGGTGTTGGATGCCACCGGCGAGGCGTTCAGCGGAGTCTGCGGCGTGACCGGGGTGAAGGTGTCGCCCGACACCGCGCGGTCGACCGAGAGGTTCGCCGCCGCGACCGCCGAACCGGCGTCGGCCGACGAGACGGTCACCAGGTTCTGGCCGGGGATGCGCAGGGTCGCGACCTTCTTGTCAGGGTCCTGGATGTCGGTGAACTTCAGCGTGACGACGTTCTTCTTCACGCTGAGCCGTGCGGTCAGGCGCACGCCGTCGAGCGCGGTCGGGGTGAGCTGGTACTCGACCGTGCTGTCGTCGATCTTGGTGGATGCCACGGTCACGGGCTGCGCGGTGCCGTTGATCTCGATCGAGGTCAGCGCGCTGTCGTTGCCGCGCATGACCGCGCCGCTGGCACGGTCGATGTACTGCACCACCTGCGGGAAGGCGCTGGAGGCGCGCACCTCGAGCACGCCGGTGCGCAGCACCACCTGTCCGTCATCCGCCGCCCATACGGGAGCGGTGCTGAAGGCCGAGAGGCCGGCTGCGACGACAGCACAGGTCAGGCCCACCCCCGCCCAGCGTCTCTGCGTTGTCTTCACCCTGGTTCTCCTTCGAATCGGCGTTCGGTCACGATGATCCCAGAGAATGTTTGCGGAAACAAGCCTTGTTTCATGTTCACCTCCCTGCGAAATGCCGTGATGATCCGCGACATCCGGCAACCCTTGTAGAACGCAAACACGCCCGGGAGGCGAAATCGCGGCTGACCTGGGGTGCGCGCAGCACCCAACCGTCATGCATCGGATGAATGGTCCGGTTCGTTCGCCGTCCTGCCCAACCTTTCGGGAATGAGACCCCCTAGACATCGGATGAATCGGTGCGTAAGAATGCCCAGAGCGCCTCCCCAGGGCGCACCCCTCACTCCTCGATCGATGAAGCTCCGGAGGCATCCGTGCTCGACATCCCCCTCTCCCGCCGCCAGGCGCTCCAGGTCGGCGGCTTCGCCGCGCTGGCCGCCATGGCCCCCACGTTCCTGACCGCGCGACCGGCATCCGCCGCGATGGGCGCACCGCACTCCGCGGCATCCGTCGCGGGGTCGCTCGCCCGCCCGCAGCTCTCCCCGTACGCCCTCTGGTACGGCACCCCGGCCACCGACTGGGAGTCGCAGGCCCTGCCGATCGGCAACGCCCGGCTCGGCGCGAAGCTGTTCGGCGACCCCGTGGCCGACGTCGTGCAGTTCAACGAGCAGAGCATGTGGGGCGGTGTGAACGACTACGACAACGCCCTCGCCGGCCAGGGCGACGGCGCCTACGACACCTCGGTGACCGGGTTCGGGTCGTACCGCGACTTCGGCACCGTGACCGTCTCGTTCGGCGGCCGCACCGCCGTGACCTCGCCCGGTGGGCCGTACAAGACCTCCGGCTCGGAGGGCGTCGATCGCAGCTACGACGGCGACTCGCGCACCAAGTGGTGCATCGACGGACCTCCCGCGCAGGTGCTCTGGCAGGCCGAGCTGGCCTCGGCGGCCGAGGTCTCGTCGTACTCGCTGACCAGCGCGAACGACGTCCCCGACCGCGACCCGCAGCAGTGGAGCTTCCAGGGCTCGACCGACGGGTCGTCCTGGACCACGCTGGACTCCCGCACCGGGGCGCCCTTCGAGAGCAGGTTCCAGACCAAGAGCTACACGGTGGCGACGCCGGGGTCGTACCGGTTCTACCGCTTCGTGTTCGTGCCGAAGGCCGGAGTGAGCCACTTCCAGCTCTCCGAGATCGGCCTCGCCGGCGTCGCCCTCGCCGGCGGCGACGGCTGGTACGTCTCCTCGCCGAGCGGTCACGCCGACTCGCTGCTCGGCAGCGTCGACGGCGACGCTGGCACGGTCTGGCAGGCCGATGGCGCAGGCGTCGGCGCCACCTGGCAGCTCGAGTCCGCCGCCAAGAAGGCCTTCACCGGATACGCGATCACCTCGGCCGCCGACGCCGGACACGACCCGCGGGACTGGACGGTCGCGGGCTCGGACGACGGACTCACCTGGACGACGCTGCACCAGGCCACCGGCGAGACCTTCGCCGAACGGGGGCAGACGCGCATCTTCGCGTTCGCGAACACCAAGGCCTACGGCCTGTACCGCATCGTGTTCACGGGACCTGCGGCGTTCCGCGTCGCCGGTATCGCGTTCACCGCGGGGGCGTTCAGCACCTCGGGTGCCCGCACGGTCGTCGACTACCGACGCGCGCTCGACATAGCCTACGGCACGTACAGCACGCACTTCGCGACGACGGA
>JAITUD010000173.1 GCA_031286555.1 Microbacterium sp.
TCCCTCGGGGAACCGGCCTTCTTCGTCTTCACCTCTGCGGCTCGTCGTCCTGGGCGTGCAGGGGCAGCACGTCGAGTGCCGCTGCCACGGAGGCGCGAACGACCTCATCGATCCACAGCGGGATCGGGGCGGCGTGCGCGATGAATCCGCGGATCAGGCCGTAGGGGATCGCGCGCACCACGGTGTACGCCTGCGCCACCAGCGCGGGGTCGTCCACGCCGTAGCGCTCGCGGATCACATCGTGGAAACGCGCTCCCATCTCGTCGTTGACATGCAGGATCTGCTCCTGCAGTTCCGCGGACCCCACCCCGGCCAGCTGGTCCTGCCCGAACATCTTCATCGCCCGCGCCTCGGTGGGATGCGATCTGCAATACCTCGACTGGTGCAGGGCCGCACCCAGGAGCGGATCCTCAGCGTCCATGGCTTCGAACAGGGTCGCGTGGAATCGCTGGATCGCCCGCAGCCACAGGCGTGCCAGCAGCTCGTCGCGCGACGCGAATCGCAGGTACACCGAGCCCGCCTGCACGCCCGACGCGCGGCTGATGTCCGCGATCGACGGTCTGACGATCGCTGGATCGGCAAGGAGGTCTCTGGCGGCGTCCAGCACCTGATCATCGGAGAATCGACGGGGCCGGGCCATCCCGAAAGTCTATGGGTTGGCGCCTGACCGCGCCGATCGTCGCGATGCTCTTGTGCCGTCGTCGTTCACATGGCAAATTATTGAATATGCATTCAAAAACAATTCCCTGGGTGGGAATCCTGCTTCTGCTGATCGGCGTCGGGCACAACACGATGATCGCGTCGATCTGGATCGCCACAGACCTGGCACCGAGCGTCGCCCTGTTCTGGTCGGCAGCGTTCGGCGTCGTGGTGCTGGTGTGCGGGGTCACAGCCCTGGAGCTCGAGCGCGCACGCGGGTTCATCCCGCTGTCCGCGCTGATCGCATTGGCTGTGCTGCTGCTGTTCGGGCTCGCGGTCATGCCGTTGTCCGGCTTCCTCACGCTGATCGCGCCGTTGACCGTCGGCGTCGTCACCTGGTTCCGCCGTCGGCGGAGCACGGCCCCGGCGCGGGTACCGGAGGCCGCGCACGCCGAGTGAGCGCAGACCAAGAAGGCCGGCTCCCCGCAGGGAACCGGCCTTCTTCGTGTCCGCTTACTTCTTCTTCTGCGCCCGGCGCTGCGCGCGGTTCGCCGGCTGCTGCGCGGGCGCGTCGACGGCCTGGCCGAAGGCGCCGCGCTCGGCGGGCTGCTCGGGCTGCTGAGCGGCCTCACGGGCGGCGGCGGCCTGGCGCATCCGCGCCGTCTCCGCCTGCTGCACCTGACCGCGCTCGTTGCGCACCTCGACCTCACCTGCATCGTTGGATGCCGAGTACTCCAGGCGCTGCTCGGGCTGACCGCTGGTCAGGCCCTTGGCCTCGACCTCGGCGACCTCGGCGGTGCCGTCCTCGCCGGCGCGGCGCACCTCGACCTCGAGGTTGTAGAGGTAGCCGACCGACTCCTCCTTGATCTGACCCATCATCGACTGGAACATGGAGTAGCCCTCGCGCTGGTACTCGACCAGAGGGTCGCGCTGCGCCATGGCGCGCAGGCCGATGCCGTCCTTGAGGTAGTCCATCTCATACAGGTGGTCGCGCCAGCGGCGGTCGAGCACCTGCAGCACCACGCGGCGCTCCAGCTCACGGGTCGCGGGTGCCCCGAGGGCCTCCTCGCGCTTCTCGTAGGCGATCATCGCGTCCGAGAGCAGCTCGCGCTTCAGTCCCTCGGCGGTGATGCCGCCCTTGCGCTCGGCGGCCTCTGCGACGACCTCGTCGATCGTCACCCCCACCGGGTAGAGCGTCTTCAGCTCGGTCCAGAGCGCGTCGAAGTCCCAGCTCTCGTTGTGCCCCTCGCCGGTGTGGTCGTCGACCACGCCCCCGATGGCGTCCTCGATGAAGTGGCCGACGCGGTCGGCGATGTCGTCGCCCTGCAGGATGTGGCGGCGGTCGGCGTAGATCGCCTCACGCTGACGGTTCAGGACGTCGTCGTACTTCAGCACGTTCTTGCGCATCTCGGCGTTGCGCGCCTCGACCTGCGACTGCGCGCTGCGGATCGCACGCGAGACCATGCCCGACTCGATCGGCACGTCGTCGGGGAAGTTCGTGCGCGAGAGGATGGCCTCGGCCGCACCGGACTGGAACAGTCGCATCAGGTCGTCGGTGAGGCTCAGGTAGAACCGGCTCTCCCCCGGGTCGCCCTGGCGGCCGGAGCGGCCGCGCAGCTGGTTGTCGATACGGCGCGACTCGTGCCGCTCGGTTCCCAGCACGTACAGACCGCCGGCCTCGGTGACCTTGACACCGTCCTCGGCGACCTTGTTCTTCATGGCCTCATAGGTCTCGTCCCAGGCGGCCTCGTACTCCTCCGGAGTCTCCTCCGGGTCGAGGCCCTTGGCCTTGAGCTCCTGCACCGCGAGGAACTCGGCGTTTCCGCCGAGCATGATGTCGGTGCCTCGACCGGCCATGTTGGTCGCGACGGTCACCGCGCCCAGGCGGCCGGCGAGAGCGACGATCTCGGCCTCACGCGCGTGGTTCTTCGCGTTCAGGACCTCGTGCTTGACGCCCTTCTTGGCGAGCAGGCGCGAGAGGTACTCGCTCTTCTCGACGCTGACCGTTCCGACCAGGACGGGCTGACCGGAGGCGTGCCGCTCGGCGATGTCCTCGACGACCTGCGCGAACTTGGCCTGCTCGTTCTTGTAGACCAGGTCGGGCTGGTCCTTGCGGATCAGCGGGCGGTTGGTCGGGATCGGGACCACACCCAGCTTGTACGTCGACATGAACTCGGCCGCCTCGGTCTCGGCGGTACCGGTCATGCCGGCGATCTTCTCGTACATGCGGAAGTAGTTCTGCAGCGTGACCGTCGCGAGGGTCTGGTTCTCCGCCTTGACCGGGACGTTCTCCTTGGCCTCGATGGCCTGGTGGATGCCCTCGTTGTAGCGGCGTCCGACCAGGATGCGGCCGGTGTGCTCGTCGACGATCATGACCTCGTCGTTCATCACGACGTAGTCGGTGTCGCGCTTGAACAGCGCGATCGCCTTGATCGAGTTGTTCAGGAACGAGATCAGCGGCGTGTTCGCGGACTCGTAGAGGTTGTCGATGCCGAGGTAGTCCTCGACCTTCTCGATGCCGGGCTCGAGCACGCCGACGGTGCGCTTCTTCTCGTCGACCTCGTAGTCGACGCCGACCTCGAGGGTGCGCGCGATCTTCGCGAACTCGGTGAACCAGCGATTCGCCTCGCCCGATGAAGGACCGGAGATGATCAGCGGGGTGCGGGCCTCGTCGATGAGGATCGAGTCGACCTCGTCGACGATCACGAAGAAGTGCTCGCGCTGGACGAGGTCCTCCTTGCGCCACGCCATGTTGTCGCGCAGGTAGTCGAAGCCGAACTCGTTGTTCGTGCCGTAGGTGATGTCGGCGGCGTACTGCTGCCGGCGCACGTCGGGGTTCTGGCCCGCCACGATCACACCGGTGGTCATGCCGAGGGCGCGGTAGACGCGACCCATCAGCTCGGCCTGGTAGCTCGCGAGGAAGTCGTTCACGGTGACCAGGTGCGTGCCCTTGCCGGCGATCGCGTTCAGGTACATCGCGAACACGGCGGTCAG
>JAITUD010000275.1 GCA_031286555.1 Microbacterium sp.
GGATGATCGCGCGATCATCCGCGACAACACGACGCACGGCTACCCGACCCTGTCGCTGCTCTACGCGACCGCCGCGGTCGACCCCGACGGCGCGACCGTCACCTCGCACGTGCTGCAGCGCCCCGGTCACTGGGACTGAACGGCGTCTGCCTCGCTCCCGGGCATCCCGGCCCTCCGATGGCATCCCTGCCCTCCGATGGAGGGGGCCCACCCGCGACGCATCTTCTCGCGCCGCTCACGCATTGAGGCCCTCAGCGCATCAATGCGTGAGTCGCCCGCGCCGCGCCGTCTCCCCGGCGTTGCTCGCGCTTTGACGCGCCCCGCGACTCAAAGCGTGAGGCGCGCGAACGGCTGGACTGCCACCGACCGTCCGCCCCACCTCATATGCTCGGGGCCATGAGCGACACCCAGAACCCCCAGGCGTCACCCCAGCCGCAGCCGCCGGGATACACGGGCTACGCGCTGCCCGGCTATCCGGGCCAGCAGACCGCAGCGACCCCGGCGCCCGGCAAGGCGCTGGCGCGTGCGGCACTGATCATCGCCATCGCCGCGATGCTCCTCGCCTTCGCCGGCTCGATGACCGTGCAGCTGATGTCTCGCAGCAGGGACCTGTTCGCCGTGGTCGGCGTTGTCAGCTCCGGCCAGCTCGTCCTGTCGTTCCTGTTGAACGCCACGGCGCTCATCCTCGGCCTCATCGCCCTGCGACGCCCGATCTCGAAGGGGGTCGCCGGCATCGCGACGGGCATCGCGATCGCCGGGCTCTTCGGCATCCTGATCGCGCTGACCACCATGCTGATGGTCGTGGTGGTCCCTTACAACTGACCCTCAGCTCACGCGTCCGCGCATCGCCTCGTCGAGGGTGCCGTACACGCGGCCCTCCTTCTCGAGCCCCTCGAACCAGCCGCCGCGGCGTGCGACGACGGCGGCCGAGTCCGGCAGCGACGCGAGCCGCAGCTCGATGCCGCGCGCCTTCAGCTCGTGATCCAGGTCGGTGAGGGTGTCGAGCACCGTCACCGAGACCACTCGCATCTGCGCGGTCTCCAGCACCAGCGCCTTCAGCCCGGGCACCGCATCCGCGGCATCGAGGATCGCGGTCTCGTAGTTCAGTGCGTTCGCGGTGTAGACGGCGCCGAGCAGGTGCACCGGCAGCACGTCGTCGCGCGCCTCGCCCACGTGCAGACGCACCCGGTTCAGCTCGCGGAAGATCACCACGAAAGTGCCGATCACGCCCACTGCGACCGCCAGCAGCAGGCCCGCGGTGAGGCCGATGAACGCCGTCACCGCCGCGACCCAGAAGTCGGGGCGGTTCAGCCGCCACAGCCGAGCCAGGCCCGCCACGTCGATCAGCCCGACCACCGCGACGAACACCAGCGCGGCCAGCGTGGCCTGCGGCATGAGGCTGAGCACCGGACCGAGGAACAGCGCGACCAGCACGGCGAGCCCCACGGTCACCATGCCGGCGACCTGCGACTTCGCGCCGGCGTTCTTGTTCACCGCGCTCTGCGAGAAGCCGCCGGCGGCAGGCAGCACCTGGAAGAAGGATCCGATCGTGTTGGCGGCGCCGGTCGCGAACAGCTCGCGGTTGCTGTCGATCTGCGTCTCCCCGGCCTCGCGGATGCCGCGTGCGACCGCGCTCGACTCCAGGAAGGCCATCACGGCGATGGCGAACGCCCCCGGCAGCATCCCCTGGATGTGCGCGAAGGATGGGAACTGGAATGCGGGGAACCCGGTCGGCACCGGCGCGATCAGCGCGACGCCCGCATCCTTCAGACCGGTGAGCGCCATGAGCAGGATGCCCGCGGCCACCACGAGCAGCGGACCGGGGACGCGCGGCAGGAAGCGCTTGAGCAGCACGAGCCCGACGATCGACCCGGCCGACAGCAGCAGGGTGGGCATGTTCATCCCGGGGACGGCCTCGACCACGCCCATGATCGAGCGGATGAAGCCGTGCCCGGAGTACTCGCTGTCGACGCCGAGGAGCTTGGGCAGCTGACCGACGGCGACGGTCGCACCGACCCCCACCTGCACGCCGAGGATGGTGGGCTTGGAGATGTAGTCCACCGTGCTGCCCAGGCGCAGCAGCCGGGCCAGCACCAGGATCACACCCACGATCAGGGTCAGCGCCATCAGGTCGGGCACCGGGTTGTCGGAGTTCGCGGCGACGCCGGCCGAGACGAGCGTGGTGGCTGTCAGGGTCGCGATGGTCGAGGTGGTCGACACGCTCATCGCGCGCGATCCGCCGAGCAGCGCGTAGACCAGCATCGGCACCATGCAGGTGTACAGGCCGATCTGCACCGGCATGTTCGCGATGGTCGCGTAGGCCATCGCCTGGGGCACGACGACCGCGCCGGCAGACAGCCCGGCCACGATGTCGGCGCCGAGCCAGGCCCGCTTGTAGCCGTGCAGCGTGGGTGCGAGCCAGCCGCGCGCGGGTGCCGACGTGGTGGCGCTCATTCCGGATCCGTCGAGGGGAAGACCTGCGACCAGTCATCGGCGATGCTGATCACCGTGACGTCCTCTGCGGCGAGCGCCTGCTCGGCGCCCTTGTCATAGGGGGCGTCTCCGCGGTCGGCGTCGTCGTGATGCACGAGCAGTGCGAGGCCGCGACGCCCCATGCCGTCGCCGACGGCGAACTGCAGCATGGGAAGGTCGCCGTTCGCGTTGCCCGCGGCCAGCAGCGGACGGCGCCCGATGCGGCTCCAGATGCGCACCGGTTTGACCGGTCCGTCGTCCAGGAAGCCGAGGCTGGGCGTGTACTTCACGACCCGGGCATCCGCGTCGTAGGTGAGCCCGTAGGCCGAGCCGATCACACGCTCGGGCGGGATGCCGTAGTAGTCCTGGGTGACGCTGCGCATGAAGTCGCGCTCGCCGGCCGAGGCGATGTAGCAGGTGAAGCCGTTCGCCTCGAGGTAGCGCAGCAGCTCGCGCATCGGCTCGTAGACGGCGCCCGAGAACAGCGTGCCGAGCGT
>JAITUD010000150.1 GCA_031286555.1 Microbacterium sp.
GTGCTGCTCGCCGATCTCGTCACGAGAACGACCCGGATGGGCGACCTGCTGGCGGTGCTGGACCGCGTTCTCCGGCCCTTTCGGCGCGTCGGGGTCGATCCCCAGACGGTCGCTCTGACGATCTCACTGGCGATCGCGATGGTCCCGGTGATCGCGGGGCTCACCGAGCAGGTGCGCGACGCGCAGCGGGCTCGTGGAGTGCGGCTCGGCATCCGTGCGGCGCTGCCCTTGCTGGTGCTCACGATGAAGCACGCCGACGAGGTGGGCGACGCGCTGGTGGCTCGAGGCGTCGTCCGATGATCGTGGTGGGCGGGCACGCGGTCCGCGGCGCCGTCGTCGATGCGCAGACCCGGTGCGAGCACTACCGCACTCCGCTGGACGTGGTCGCGATGCGGTTCCACTGCTGCGGGGAGTGGTATCCGTGCGTGCACTGCCACGATGAGGCGGCGGGCCACCCTCGCACGGTGTGGCCCGCCGCCCTCGGCGCCGCCGAGGCTGCGCTATGCGGAGTGTGCGGCCGCGGCATGCCGATCGAGGAGTACCGGGCGGCCGCCGAGTGCCCCGGATGCGGGGCTCCCTTCAACCCGCGCTGCGCGCTGCACCATCCGCTGTACTTCGAGTGACGGCAACGGCGTGACGATCGCCAGGGCGGCGACCATCGCGGTGAGTGCGGCGATGACCGTCGTCGTGGAGGTGCCGCGCACCAGCAGGAGCACGACCGCTGCGGTGCCGAGCGTGGCGGCGACGGAGACGGATGCTGCGCCGAGGGACCGGCGCGGCAGCCGGAGCGACTCCATGCGGGACAGCGGCAGGCTGATCAGCGCGGTGATCCCGAGCACGAGCGCCAGCCAGACGGGGCGGCCCAGCCACCACTCGGGCGATGCCGGAGCAGGCAGGTCGAGCATTCCCGCCGTCGCCAGCAGCGCCGAGCCCCCGGCGAGCACCAGCAGCACGGACATGTGCCAGAGATAGATCGTCATGGCCCGCTGCGAGACGAACTCGGTGAAAGCTCGGGGGCGGGCGCGCTCCGCGAAGGCTGCGATCGGCGCGCGCAGCAGCGAGAAGGCGGCGGTGTGCACGACGCCCACCAGGAGCAGCGCCGCCGTGGGCGGATTGCTGTTGGCGATGAGGTCGGGGGAGTAGGCGCCGGTGATGAAGGTCGTGGCGAGCGCGGCCAGGGCCGTGGCGCCGATCGCGACCCGCGCGCGGCGGGACAGCGCGTCGATGCGTCCGTCCGCGAGCAGGAAGCCGAGCTGCTGCATGGTCAGCCAGACGAAGCCGAGATTGAGGAATCCGATCGCGTCGATCCCGGTCGCCGCTCGGGCGATGTCCACGGCCACGGCGCCGGCGGCGAGCGCACCCAGAGTGATGAAGGGAGCGGTGCGGTGCGCGCGGACAAGTGCCGGCAGAAGGGCCTGCGCGAGCAGGAACACGGCGAGGAACCACAGCGGCTGACCGAAGCGGAAGCCTGCGACCTCGACGAGGTCGTCCGGAACGCCGGTGAGCGTGAGGGCTGCCAGACCGACCCCCGCCGTACCGATCACGCCGACCGCCGGCAGAAGGAGCCGGTGCAGACGCGCGGTGACGAACGCGGTGGCCGACCCCTCCGGCATCCGCTCGTACGCCTTGAGACCGGCGAACCCGCCGATCACGAAGAACAGCGGCATCACTTGAAGCACCCAACTGACCGGCACGAGCCACCAGCCGGCATCACCGGCGTTGGCGAACACGGGTCCGTCCGGTGCGACGGTGACGCCCACCATGAGGCTGTGCAGCACGACCACAGCGGTCACGCACAGGGCGCGGACGAGATCGATCGCGTGGTCGCGCCCAGAGCGGGCGACGGGGGACAGGGACGACGGGGCTTCCGAGGAACGCGGCATGCCCGGAGGCTATTTCCGGGGTGTGCTCCGTCACATCGGTCCTGGGTCCTCACCTGGCCCCTACCGGAGTATCAGGCAGGCTCGACCAGTCCGTTGTCGTAGGCGTAGATGACGGCGTGCACACGATCGCGCAGCCCGAGCTTCGCGAACACCTTGCCCACGTGGGTCTTCACCGTCTGCTCGGCGATGAAGAGCTCGCCGGAGATCTCGGTGTTCGAGCGCCCCTGGGCGATCAGCACGAGCACCTCGCGCTCGCGATCGGTGAGTTCCGCGAAGGCCGGGTCGACGCGACGGGCGTGGGGTCGGCGTGAGGAGAAGTGCTCGATCATCCTGCGGGTCACGCGTGGCGAGAGCAGCGCGTCGCCGGAGGCGATCACCCGCACGGCGTGCACGAGGTCATCCGGCAGTGCATCCTTCAGCAGGAAGCCGCTCGCACCCGCCTCGAGCGCGTCGTAGACGTAGTCGTCGATGTCGAAGGTCGTGAGCATCAGGATGCGGGGCACATGGGCCGAGGGATAGGCCGGGCCGAGGATGCGTCGCGTCGCGGCGATGCCGTCGAGCTCCGGCATCCGCACGTCCATCAGGATGACGTCGGGATCGAGGCGGGCGGAGAGCCGCACCGCCTCCTCGCCGTCGGCGGCCTGCCCGGCCACGGAGATGCCGTCCTGGGCGTCGAGCAGCGCGGCGAAGCCGGCGCGCACCATGCCCTGATCGTCGGCGACGAGCACGCGGATCGTCATGCGGTTCCCTTCTGAGCGGCGCCGGATGCGGGATGCCGCGGCAGCCGTGCGGACACCACCCATCCTCCCGCGGCATCAGGTCCTGCCTGCACCGAACCGCCGAGGAGCTCGGCGCGCTCCGTCATGCCGCGGACGCCGTGCCCGCCGCCCGCGGTCTGGGGGACAGGCTCGGTGGAGGTGCTGTTGGCGATCCACGCCGACACGTGCTCCTCGGTGCTCGAGAGGGCCACCGCGATCGCCGCGCCCGGCGCATGCCGGACGGCGTTGCTCAGCGCCTCCTGCGTGATGCGGTAGAGCGCGATCTGCGCCGAGGAGTCGACGTCGCCCGTGACGCGTCCGGAGAGCGCCACATCGGCTCCCGCGCGGCGAGTGGTCTCCACCAGCGCCGCGATGTGATCGATGCCCCGCTGCGGGGCGAGTTCGGCGGTGTGGTCCTCGGTGCGCAGCACCCCGAGGATGCGGCGCATCTCACCGAGCGAGGTGCGGGCGGTCGCGGCGATGCCGTCGAACTCTTTCACCGCGTCGTCGGGGAGGTCGGGTAGCCGGTAGCGGGCGGTCGAGGCCTGCACCTGGATCAGCGACATGCTGTGCGCGACGACATCGTGCAGCTCTCGGGCGATGCGCGTGCGCTCCTCGACCAGCTCGCGGCGGGCCAGTTCCTGGGCCGACTGCGCACGCTCCCGGACGAGTTCATCGGTGATGCGGAGCTGCCCGGCCACGAGAACAGCGATCAGGAAGGCGGCTGAGGCGACCGATGCGGTGACGATGAGGTCGGCGATCACGCCGCCCGACGCCGAGATGTCGGGAATCACGCCGGCCGGCAGCATCACCAGCGCGACACCGGCGATCAGGGTGAACAGGCCGTACCGCCAGCCGTGCTGCAGCGTGATCGCCATGAGGAACACGACGAACGCGATGATCATCGGCACCGACCACGGCCACGGTGACGAGGCCGCGGCCTCGGGCAGGACTGCCATCCAGGGGAGCAGCACCGCGGCGGCGAGGAAGAGCGCGACGGCCGTGCGTGGGTGGTGCCTGCTGATCAGCGGTGCGGAGACTGCTGCTGCGCCGAGGAACATCGCCACGGGCAGATACGTCCCGTAGAGCTGCGCGTGCACCGGCACGAGGATCGGGTAGAGCGCGATGGCGATGACCGAGAGGACCACGACCTGAGCGGTCTGACGGTCGCGCAGGCGCCGGAACATGGCGATGATGCGGGACGGGTTCTCCCGCCTCGCCGCCCTCTTCTCGGCCTTCGCCGTCTTCCGCTGGGACGCCTCCGCGGCCTTCGCAGCCTTGGCGGTCGTCTGTGCGGCGTGGCGTTCGGCCTTCTCCGCTCTGCGCGCGGATCTGCGCTCCGCCGTCCTCCGCATAGGTGTCATCCTGCCATCCGGGCGGGCTCCTGCTGTGCGTCGCATCCGTTCGTGGCGTCGTCGGCGGCGTCCTCCGTGGCGCGACGACGGCGACGCGCCGCCCCGATGCGGTCGACGACGATGCCGACGGAGACGGCGATCACGACCCCCAGCACGGCCGCCAGGAACGGCTGGTTCGCCAGCCAACTGCCGGCGAGGATGCCGATCGCTGCTCCATACAGTCCCCACGTCGCGCCGGCGATGAGGCTGATCGGCAGGAAGCGGCGCCACGGATATCCGAGCGCGCCGGCGGAGATGTTGACCGCGACGCGGCCGACCGGGATGTATCGGGCGCCGATGATGAGCGTGGCGCCTCGGCGGGCGAGGGCATGCTGCGCGTACTCGAACGCCGCCTGGATGCGCGGTCGGCGCATCCAGCGGAACCTGTTCGTGCCGATCGCGCGGCCGAGCGCATAGGCGAGGTTGTCGCCGAGCATGGCACCGAGGGCGGCGGCGACGACGAGGGCGAGGATCGTGGGCCAGCCACCGGACGCGGCCGCCGCTGCGGCGCCGGCGACCAGGACCGTCTCGCTCGGCACAGGCGGGAACACGGCGTCGACCGTGGCCACGGCGAACATGACGAGCAGCAGCCACGGCGATGCCGCGGCGGCGAGGATGAAGTCGTTGATGGCGTCCACGCTCACAACGGTAGGAAGGGCAGGAGGAGGCGCACATCAACCCACGGGTGTAGTCGAGTCATACCTCGGTACCCTTTTCGCTCAGGCGGGCCACGTATACTGATCAGCTGGCCATTCGGCCATCTCCCTCCACCCTCAGAAGATCGGATGCTGCTGTGCTCGCCGTGCACGACCTCGAGATCCGCGTCGGCGCCCGTGTGCTGATGTCGGGCGTGTCCTTCCGCGTCGCCGATGGCGACAAGATCGGACTGGTCGGCCGCAACGGCGCGGGCAAGACCACCCTGACCAAGGTGCTCGCCGGAGACCTGCTGCCCTCGGACGGCAAGGTCACGAAGTCGGGGGAGCTCGGCTACCTGCCGCAGGACCCGCGCTCCGGCGACCCGGAGATGCTCGCGCGCACCCGCATCCTGGATGCACGCGGCCTGGGCACGCTGCAGCTCGGCATCGCGACCGCGTCGCACGAGATGGCCTCAGACGACCCGAAGGTCGCCGACAAGGCGATGCGCCGGTTCGCGAACCTCACCGAGCGGTTCGAGGCGATGGGCGGCTACGCCGCCGAGGCCGAGGCCGCGTCGATCGCGCACAACCTGTCGCTGCCGGACCGCATCCTGGACCAGCCGCTGAAGACGCTCTCCGGCGGTCAGCGCCGGCGCATCGAGCTGGCCCGCATCCTGTTCTCGGATGCCGGCACGATGATCCTCGACGAGCCCACCAACCACCTCGACGCGGACAGCGTCGTGTGGCTCCGGGAGTTCCTGAAGGGCTACAAGGGCGGGCTCATCGTCATCAGCCACGACGTCGAGCTCGTCGGCGAGACGGTCAACCGCGTCTTCTATCTGGACGCCATGCGCCAGGTCATCGACATCTACAACATGGGCTGGAAGCACTACCAGCGCCAGCGCGTCGCCGACGAGGAGCGCCGCAAGAAGGAGCGCGCCAACGCCGAGAAGAAGGCGACCGCGCTGCAGTTGCAGGCCGCCAAGTTCGGCGCGAAGGCGTCGAAGGCGGCTGCCGCGCACCAGATGATGGCGCGCGCCGAGAAGATGCTCTCCGGCCTCGAAGAGGTCC
>JAITUD010000304.1 GCA_031286555.1 Microbacterium sp.
GTGACCTGCAGCTCGCTGAGGATGCCGTGCAGGAGGCCTTCCTGCGTGCGCTGTCGCAGGAGAGCTCGGGCACGGTGCTCGCGAATCCCTCGGCCTGGATCACCACCGCCGCCCGCCGCGTCGCCGTCGACGCCATCCGTCGCGAGCGCACGGCGGCGAGGGCACTGCCAACACTCGCCGCCGACGCGGCGACGGTCACAGTGGATGCCGCGGACTTCGTGTTCACCGGGGATGAGCGCCTCGAGCTGATCCTCACCGTCTGTCATCCCGATCTCGCCGAGGAGACCCGGCTCGCGCTCGCGCTGCGCTTCGCCTGCGGCATCGGCACGGGCGATGTGGCGGCCATGCTGCTGGTGTCCGAACCGACGATGGCCGCCCGGCTGACCAGGGCGAAGAAGAGACTGCACGAGTCCGGCATCCGCTTCGCGATGTCGGATGCCGCGCAGATGCGCACCAGGCTGCCCGACGCCCTCTCGGTGATCTCGCTGCTGTACACGACCGGGTATGCGGCGCCGACGAGCGAAGACGGGCGCCGACTGTGCGCGGACGCCGTCGAGCTCGCGCGTGACGCGCGGCGGATCGCCGGCCACGACTCCGAGGCGACCGGTCTGCTCGCCCTGCTGCTGCTCACCGAGGCGCGGCATCCGTCGCGTGTCGACCCAGCAGGGGAGCTGGTCGCCCTCGCGGAGGCGGATCGTCGCCTCTGGGATCGAACGCTGATCGCCGAGGGCGAGGAACTCGCGACCGCGGCGCTGAACAGCGGGACCGGCCGGTTCGCGCTGCAGGCCGGAATCGCCGGCCTGCACGCGATCGCGGCGCGCTGGGACGCGACCGACTGGCCGGCGATCGCTCGGCTCTACGACGGCCTCGTCGCGCAGTGGCCGTCGCCCTCGGCGAGGCTGGCGCGGATCGTGGCGCGCGGCTATGCGGAGGGGATCGGGGCCGCGGGCGCGCGACTCGAGCTGGATGCCGATGAGGTGCTGTTCCAGGGTCCGCTCGCGGCGCAGGCGTTCGCGGTGCGCGCCGAGCTGGGTCTGCGCTCCGGTGACACGGACGGGGCTGCACATGACTTCCGGCAGGCGATCGCGCTCACCTCGGATCCTGTGGTGCGGCGGCACCTCCACCGTCGGCTGTCTGATCGGGAGGGCTGAGTGCTTCCAGCTCCGGTCTCCCTGCTTGTGGGTGCAGATGCTGTCTGACCCGCAGCGAGTGAGACCGGAGCGAGAGGAGGTCAGTCGGTGGAGCCGGTCGCTGTCAGCACCAGCGCGAGGAGCGCCCGCATCCGCTCCTCGTCGGGGACCAGGCGGTCTCCGCCGTCGCCGCCGAGGGCGTTGTTGAAGTACAGGCCGTCGCTGAGCATCATGACCAGGTCGAGGGCGGCCTCGTCGCGCACTCGTGGGGCGATGGTGGCCGCCCAGAGTCGGCGGACGTCGTTCAGTGCGGCCACCGCTGCCGCGTGCCCGCCCTGGGCGAGTCTGGAGGTCGCGATGAGCGCTCGGTCGAGGGGGTCGTCGATCGCGACCGAAGTGCGCAGGTAGTAGGAGACGACACCCTCGTCCGCGGCCTCCATGCGCTGCACGTCGGTGTCGACGAGCGCCTTGAGGCGTGCGATGAGACCCGCTGCGAGATCCTCCTTCGAGCCGAAGTGGTAGAGCAGGCCGCCCTTCGACACGCCGGCCGCGCGGGCCGTGGCGTCGAGGGTCGCGGCGCGCTCGCCCTCATCGATGAGGAGGTGCTCGTAGGCGTCGAGGACGCCTTCCTTGGCGCGAGGCGGGCGCGGCATGGGAACTCCTCTGCTCAGTGGATGCTCAGTCGTGCTTCCATTACTATACCAACCGGACGGTATAGTTATCTGGTCGTCCAGGAAGCACAAGGAGAAGTGACAGCATGACCATCACCGCATCGATCCCCGTTCAGGAGACCGACGGCCCCCGCGTCGGAGCGCGGGGCTGGTGGGCGCTCGTCGTGCTCATGCTGCCGGTGCTGCTCGTCTCGGTCGACAACACCGTCCTGAGCTTCGCACTGCCCGAGATCTCGCTGGCGCTCTCGCCGAGCGGGGCGGAGCAGCTCTGGATCATCGACGTCTATCCGCTCGTGCTCGCAGGGCTCCTGGTCACGATGGGCACGCTCGGCGACCGGTTCGGCCGGCGGCGGATGCTGCTCATCGGCGCCACCGGCTTCGCAGCCGTGTCGGCACTGGCGGCCTTCGCACCCACCGCGCTCACGCTGATCGGCGCCCGCGCGCTGCTCGGCTTCTTCGGCGCCATGCTGATGCCGTCGACGCTCTCGCTGCTGCGGTCGATCTTCACCAACCGCGATCAGCGCCGCATGGCCATCGCGGTGTGGGCCTCGGCGTTCTCGGCCGGCTCCGCGCTCGGCCCGATCGTGGGCGGCTTCCTGCTGGAGCACTTCTGGTGGGGCTCCGTGTTCCTCATCGCCGTGCCCGTGCTCATCCCGCTGCTGATCTGCGCGCCGCTGCTGGTGCCCGAGAGCCGTGACCCGCACCCCGGGCGCATCGACCCGATCAGCATCCTGCTGTCGATGGCCGCGATGATCCCCGTCGTGTACGCCATCAAGTCGTTCGCCGTCGACGGCCCGACCTGGGCCGCAGGAGGGTTCGCCGTGCTCGGCATCCTGATGGGCGTGCTGTTCGTGCGCCGCCAGCTGCGGGCGGACGTCCCCATGCTCGACATGGCACTGTTCCGCCGCGGCTCGTTCTCGGGCGCCATCCTGGTGAACCTGCTCAGCGTGGTCGCCCTCGTCGGCTTCCTGTACTACGTGTCGCAGCATCTGCAGCTGGTGCTCGGACTGACGCCGATGGTCGCCGGTTTCGCCCTGGTGCCGGGCATGGCCGCGATGATCGTGTCGGGCCTGGCGATCGTGCCGCTGTCCCGCCGGGTCTCGCCGCACATCCTCATCCCTGCCGCGCTGGTCTTCTCGGTGATCGGCTACCTGCTGGTGGCGTTCACGAGCGGTTCGATCGCCGCACTCGTGCTGTCGTTCGTGTCGCTCGGCATCGGCATCGGCGCTGCCGAGACGATCTCGAACGAGCTGATCCTGGCGAGCGCGCCGCCCGAGAAGGCGGGAGCCGCCCGCGCGGTCTCCGAGACCGCCTACGAGCTCGGCGCCGTGCTGGGCACCGCGATCCTCGGCGGCATCATCACCGCGTTCTACCGCGGCGCGCTGGTGCTGCCCGAGGGGCTGGGGGCCGCGGCATCGGATGCCGCCCGCGAGACTCTCGCCGGTGCGTACACCGTCGCGCACGAGCTGCCCGACGCTCTGGCCGCGCAGCTCTGGGATGCCGCGACCGCGGCCTTCGGCTCCGGCGTGGGCGTGACCTCGCTGATCGGTGCGGGACTCGTGGTGCTCGCCGCGGTCATCGCGGCGACTACGCTGAAAACACGCACCCGCTCCTGAGGCGTGGCGGGGCGGTCCCCGAGCAAGGAGTGTCATGTCGCGTGTCGTGAAGCTGGCCGTCATCCCCGGTGACGGCATCGGACCCGAGGTCATCGCCGAGGCGGAGAAGGTGCTCGACGCCGTCACCGCCGGTGGCGACACGACCTTCGAGAAGACCCGCTTCTCGCTCGGCGCGGCCCGCTACCTCGAGACCGGCGACACGCTCACCGACGACGACCTCGACGCGATCCGTGCACACGACGCCATCCTGCTCGGTGCCGTCGGCGGCCAGCCCGGCGACCCGCGGCTCAAGGATGCGAACATCGAGCGCGGGCTGCTGCTGAAGCTGCGCTTCGAACTGGACCACTACGTCAACCTGCGGCCGTCGAAGCTGTTCACCGGCGCTCCCGGGCCGCTGGCAGAGCCCGGTGAGATCGACTTCGTGGTCGTCCGCGAGGGCACCGAGGGCCCGTACGTGGGCAACGGCGGCAGCATCCGTCGGGGCACACCGCATGAGGTGGCCAATGAGACCAGCGTGAACACCGCCTACGGCGTCGAGCGCGTCGTGCGCTATGCCTTCGAACTGGCCGAGCGGCGCGACAACCGTGTCACGCTGGTGCACAAGACCAACGTGCTCGTGAACGCCGGTGGGCTGTGGAAGCGCGTCGTCGACGAGGTGGCGCAGGAGCACCCCGGCGTGGCCGTAGACTATCTGCACGTCGACGCGGCCACGATCTTCCTGGTCACCAACCCTTCGCGCTTCGACGTGATCGTCACCGACAACCTCTTCGGCGACATCCTCACGGATCTGGCCGGCGCCGTCACCGGTGGCATCGGACTCGCAGCCTCGGGCAACATCAACCCCGCCGGCGCCTTCCCCTCGATGTTCGAACCCGTGCACGGCTCGGCTCCCGACATCGCAGGACAGCAGAAGGCTGATCCGACCGCCGCCATCCTCTCCGTCGCCCTGCTGCTCGATCACCTCGGGCTGCGCGACGAGGCCGCCCGCGTGCAGCAGGCGGTCGAACAGGACATCGCCGCGCGGGATGCCTCGCGCAGCACCGCGCAGATCGGCGACGCGATCATCGCCCGGCTCCGGGCGTAATCTGGGTTCCGGCGCACCATTCGCCAATATTTCGACCTGTCAGGACACCACATCATGACCATCGGACTTCCCCTTCAGGCTCCTTCGCCCTCCGGACTCATCTGGCAGGTGACCCGCAATGAGAACGCGCGCTCCGATGCCGAGCGCGAGGAGATCCTGCGCGATCCCGGATTCGGCGTGCACTTCACCGACCACATGGTCGACCTGTGCTGGTCCGAGAAGGGCGGCTGGCACCGCCCCCGCGTGCAGCCCTACGGCCCCATCCCTCTCGACCCTGCGGCGGCGGTGCTGCACTATTCGCAGGAGATCTTCGAGGGGCTCAAGGCCTACCGCCACGACGACGGCTCGGTGTGGACGTTCCGTCCGGACCGCAACGCCGCGCGCCTGCAGCGCTCGGCCCGCCGTCTCGCGCTGCCCGAGCTGCCGGAGGAGCTCTTCATCGAGTCGCTCAAGCAGCTCGTCGCCGTCGACTCCTCGTGGGTTCCGAGCAACCCCGAGGAGAGCCTCTACCTGCGTCCGTTCATGTTCGCCAAGGAGGCGTTCCTCGGCGTGCGGGCCGCGAAGAAGGTCGGCTACTACCTGATCGCGAGCCCCGCCGGCGCGTACTTCCCGGGCGGCGTGCAGCCGGTGAACATCTGGCTCTCCACCGACTACGCCCGCGCGGGCCACGGCGGCACGGGAGCGGCCAAGACCGGCGGCAACTACGCCTCGAGCCTGCTTCCGCAGGAGGAGGCGTACGCCAAGGGATGCCAGCAGGTGCTGTTCCTGGACGGCGAGTACATCGAGGAGCTCGGCGGAATGAACCTCGTGCTGGTCACGAGCGACGGCCGACTGCTCACGCCGGAGTCCGACTCGATCCTGGCCGGCATCACGCTCGCCTCGATCCTGCAGCTCGCCGAGGACCGCGGCCTGACTGTCGAGCAGCGCAAGCTCTCGATCAACGAGTGGCGCGAGGGCGCGGCATCCGGCGAGATCGTGGGCGCCTTCGCGTGCGGCACCGCCGCCGTGGTCGTGCCGATCGGCAAGCTCATGGCGACCGACTTCGAGATCGTGCACGAGGGCCCCGAGTCGATCGAGCTGGCGATGTCGCTGCGTGAGGAGCTCCCCGACATCCAGTACGGCCGTCGCGAGGACAAGCACGGCTGGCTCGTCCGCCTCGACGCCTGACCCGTCAGCAGCAGCCGAAGGACCCGTCCGATGGACGGGCCCTTCGGCATGCCGGGTGACTAGGCTGTTCGGGTGAAGATCGCGCGTTTCAGTCACCAGGGCGGCATCCGATTCGGCATCGTGGACGACGGCGACCTCGTCGTCCTCGACGGCGACCCGATGTTCGCGGGCTACGAGCCGACGGGCGAGCGCGTGCCGCTCGCCGACGCCGTGCTGCTCGCACCGGTGATCCCGCGCTCGAAGGTGCTCTGCGTGGGCCGGAACTACCACGACCACGCCGCCGAGTTCGGCAACGTCGCTCCCGAGGAGCCGCTGCTGTTCCTGAATCCGAACCCCGCGGTGGTCGGCCC
>JAITUD010000305.1 GCA_031286555.1 Microbacterium sp.
GCCGGATCGGATGCCGCGTTCGGCGGCGTCCTCGTGGAGATCGGCGCGGACGTCGTGACTGTCGCGGCGACGGATCGCAGCGTGCTGCTGGCACGGACCGGCATCCCCGCCATCGTCGATGGTCCGCCTGCCCGCGCACGGATCCTGCCGCAACCGGCGATCGAATGGCTGCCGTCGCAGGGTGAGGTCCACCTGAGCATCGAACGGGCGACCGGCGGCGGGACCGCTCGAGTCCTTCTGAGCGGGTCGGACGGCGATGTCCGGGCCGTGGAAGGCTTGTCGGATCTGTTCCCCGGCGTGGCCGAGGTGATCGGCGCTGACTCCGCGGCGGGCGGCAGAGCCGTGTTCGACACGACCGCCGTTCGGGATCTCCTCGAGCCGGCGCGCCCGGATGACGTCGCGCTCGTCATCGAAGACAGCTCCGCATCGCTGCGGTACGACGGCCGATCCGTCCGAGGTCGCGCGATCGGCTGCACCACCACTGCGCGAAGTCTGTCGTGTCGCTCGTTGAGGCTGATCTCCGAAGCCGTCGTCGGCCCCGAACTCCTCTGCGATCTGCGGGACGACGGCCGTTCGCTGCTCTGGCGCGACGCCGCGCAACCGGATTTCGCCGGCCTGATGCTCTCGCAGCAGCCATGACCGCAGTCCGGATGCCGCCGGGCCTCTCCTGGTGGATCGCCGCGATGTTCGGCGGGGAGTTGGGCGCCGGCATCCTGGCGTTCGCCCTGACGTGGACGGCGTCCGGATTCGGACCGCACGCCGCCTCCGCTGTGCTGCTGATGACGGTCGCGCCCGCCGCGCTCCTCGGACTCGTCGGAGGTGCGGCAGCGGATCGGCACGGTCCGCGCGCCCTGATGATCGCGACGACCTCGGCGATGGCGACGGTCTCCGCGCTCTTCGCCATCATCGTGGCGACCCGGGCGGCGCAGCCGGTGCTCCTGTTCGTGTTCGCGGCTCTCGTCGGACTGGTCTCCGCATTCTTCCGCCCCGCTGCCGGAGTCTTCCCGCGCCTCTTCGTCGGCGACGCCGAACTGGGGACGGCGATGGCCAGAGTCGGGGTCGCCGCTCAGATCGCGCGCACCGTCGGCGCGCCGCTGGGCGGGATGCTGGTGGGCCTGCTGTCCCTGGGCGGAGTCGCCGCTCTCGACGCGGCCGGATCTCTCGGGATGCTGATCGTACTTCTGCTGGTCCGCCCACCACTCGCACCGGCGGCTCCCGACGGACCGGATCGATCCGCGGGGATCGCCGACGGGGTCTCCACCGCGCGCAGGACGCCCGGCATCCCTGCTCTCCTGACGTGTGTGGCGATCGTCGCCGGCGCCGTGATCCCCGCCGTGCTGCTGGGTATCCCGCTGATCGCCCGTGAACGGGGCTGGACGGCGTCGGAAGCGGGTCTGATCGAAGCGGGGTGGATCGCCGGCGGCATCGTCGCCGGGGCGTGGTTCTCCTGGCGGGGCACCGCTGCGCATGCGTGGCGACCGATGGCTGCGGGCCCGGCCATCGTGGCCTGCGGACTCGTCGTCCTCGCTCTCGCGGCGAGCTGGCCCGCGGCTGCGGCGGGCACGATCACCGTCGGCGTCGGCGTGGTGATCTTCACCGCGCATGTCTTCCCGACGTATTTGCTGCTCGCGCCGCCGGCCATGATGTCCCGATTCCAGAGCCTGCTGATCGTCGTGCAGCAGGCACCGCAGCTGGCGATCTATCCGCTGGTCGGCGTCATCGCTGCCGCCGTCGGCGCGGGGCCGATGATCGCGGCATCCGGGGTCGTCGCGGTCGTCGCCTCCGTCGTGGTGCTGAGGAGCCCGACTCTTCGGTCGTTCACGACCGCTGGTCAGAACTCCCCGTAGACCTCACGGGTGTTCGCGGCCAGCCGCGTGCACAGCTCGTCGACGTCGACCTGGAGCTCGGCGGCCATGAAGCGCACCGTCAGCGGCACGAGGTAGGGCGCGTTCGGCCGGCCGCGCAGCGGTACCGGCGTCAGGAACGGCGCATCTGTCTCGACCAGGATGCGATCCAGCGGCGCCACGTGCAGAGCGTCACGCAGGTTCTGCGCGTTCTTGAACGTGACGTTGCCCGCGAAGGAGAGCCAGTAGCCGGCATCCGCCGCCATCCGGGCCATCGCGTCGTCGCCGGAGAAGCAGTGGAACACCGTGCGATCGGGGGCGCCGACGCGGGCAAGCGTCTCGAGCACGTCGTCGTGGGCGTCACGGTCGTGGATCTGCATCGCGATGCCGTGCTTCTTGGCCAGCGCGATGTGCGCCTCGAACGATTCATGCTGTGCAGAGCGGCCCGGCGAGCCCGCCTCCGCCGCATCGGGGGTGCGGAAGTAGTCCAGCCCGGTCTCACCGATCGCCCGGGTGCGTGGATGCGCCGCGAGCTCGTCGATCACCGCGATCGCCTCGTCCAGGCGCCCCTCGGCCGCGTAGACGGGTGCGTCGTTCGGGTGGATCGCGACAGCTGCCAGCACTCTGGCGTCCTGCTCGGCGGCGGCGACCGCCCAGCGCGAAGACTCGATGTCGCCGGATGCCTGCACGACGCCTGCGATCCCGACGGCGGCGGCCCGATCGAGCTGTTCCGTCAGCGACAGAGGCTCGTCACCGTCGGTGATCTCGAGGTGAGCGTGGTTGTCGTACACAGGCACGGTGAGCGGCTCGGGCGGCGGCGGATAGCGCAGATCCTTGCGTCCGTCCGACGACCGCTCCTTCACATACGTGTCAGCCATCACAGTGCCGCGGTGAGCTTCTCCGTGAGCTTCTTCGCGGCCTTCTCGTTCTTCGGGCCGTCCATCAGCGCCGTCGGGCGGTTGTGATGCGTGTCGAGCACGAGCTCGATGTGACTCCCCTGCGCGGAGGGCGAGACTGTGACCGCGCCCTCGAGCTCCCACGACAGCATCGTCTTGCGCGTGACGAACCAGATGGTGAGACCGTCCGGCGACTTCTGCGCGATCGTGCACTTCTCGCCGAGCAGGAACTGCTCGACCTTGGCGGCGACGTCGGCGGGCGCACCCGCGACATCCGCACCGGTGCGTGCTTCAGAGCCCATGTTCTCCCTCTCGTGGTGCCGGGATGCGGCGTGTCAGACAGTCTGCTCGACGCGCGGGAACAGCGGTGCGAGCGCGCTGATCCGCGTACCCGGCTGCAGGACGCCCCAGGCGCC
>JAITUD010000392.1 GCA_031286555.1 Microbacterium sp.
CGGGTCATCGGCGTGCAGGCCGAGAACGCGGCGGCGATGCCGCCCTCGCTCGAGGCCGGGCACCCGGTCGAGATCACCACGCACCCGACCATCGCCGACGGCATCCTGGTCGCCAGGCCGGGCGAGATCCCGTTCCAGATCATCAGCGAGCTCGTCGACGAGGTCGTCACCGTCAGCGAGGACGACATCGCCCGCGCACTGCTGGTGCTGCTCGAGCACGCCAAGGTGGTCGTCGAGCCCGCAGGCGCCGTCGGCGTGGCCGCCATCCTCGCCGGCAAGGTGCGCGGCACCGGCAAGACGGTCTCGATCCTGTCCGGCGGCAACATCGACCCGATGCTGCTGCAGCGCGTCGTCTCGCACGGCCTCGCGGCGTCCGGTCGGTACGCGACCGTGCGCATCCCGCTGCCCGACCGCCCCGGTCAGCTCGCGAAGGTGTCCGAGATCCTCGCACAGGTCGGCGCCAACGTCATGGAGGTGCTGCACACCCGGCACGGGCAGGGCCTGCAGATCGACCAGATGATCCTGCAGCTCTCGATCGAGACCCGCGGACCGGAGCACACCCAGCTCACGCTCGACTCGCTCCGTGCGGGCGGGTACGAGCCGCAGATCATCGCCGAGTAGCACCGAAGACAGAGAGACGGCGGGATGCTCCGTGAAGGAGCATCCCGCCGTCTTCGTCGTTCCGGCCTCAGCCGGTGAAGGTCTCCACGCCGGTGACCTCGACCGAGATCGCGCGGCCGTTGGGGGCCTCGTAACTGGTCTTGTCGCCGACCTTGAGGCCGATGATGGCCTGACCGAGCGGGCTCGCCTCGCTGTAGACATCGAGGTCGGTGCCGCCGGCGATCTCGCGGCTGCCGAGCAGGAAGGTCTCCTCGCCACCGGCCACGAGGGCGGTGACGACGGTACCCGGCTCGACGATGCCGCGGCTGGCCGGAGCCTCGCCGACCTTGGCGGTCTTCAGCAGCTGCTCGAGCGTGCGGATGCGGGCCTCCTGCTTGCCCTGCTCGTCCTTGGCGGCGTGATAGCCGCCGTTCTCCTTGAGGTCGCCCTCTTCGCGTGCCGCTTCGATGCGCTTCGCGATCTCGTCACGACCGATGGTGGAGAGGTGCTCGAGCTCGGCGACGAGCCGGTCGTAGGCCTCCTGGGTGAGGAACGGCACCTGGGTGTCAGTGGACACAGCGTGCTCCTTCGTTCGGGCCCCTTCAGGGGCATGGTGCGGCCCGCAGGGGCCGGGGGATATGCCAAGACGCCCCGGCATGGCCGGGGCGTCGGTTGTCTGGCACCGAGTCTAGGCGACCCTGCAGGAGTTCACCAAACCCGTCGTGGCCTCTGCGACGGTCGGCACCACGGTCGTGATCGCCTTCGAGTGCTTCTCGATCGCCGGGATCTCGACGACCTTCCAGCCCACGATGCCGAACTCCTCGTCCAGCGCCTCGACCACGCAGATCACGTCCTGACCGCGCGGCGGAGTGATCTGATAATGCACGGTGACGGTGTGCTGATCGGTGAGCTCGAAGCCCAGATCGTCGGCGCCGACGGAGTTCATCTCCTTGACCACCGTCATCCAGCCGAAGGCGCCGACCAGCAGCACGGCGACGGTTCCTGCGATGATCCACGGCAGCCGGCGCTTCCGGGTGCGGCCGTAGCGCTCGTCGAGTTCCTGGGCGGTGGTCACGGCTCTCCTGCGGCGTCGTTAGGCTGGTACATACAGGCTATTCGACCTGCCTATGAAAGGCGCACACATGCTCCCGTTCGCGGACACCCCGATGCCGACGCCGACCTCGACGGTCAACCCCGATCTGGTGACCCCGGGCTTCGTCGGCTTCGCGATCGTGGTGGTCCTCGTGGTCGCGGTCATCCTGCTGATCTGGGACATGAACCGTCGCATCCGCCGTGTGCGCTACCGCGAAGAGGTGCGCGAGGAGCTCGACGCCGAAGAGGCCGCCGCACGCGAGGCCCAGCAGGACGACAAGGACGCCTGAGTCAGACCCCGACGCGCTCGAACGCGTCCAGGCTGATGCCCTGGTCGAGGATGAGCCTCGCCCACTCGCGCGCACTGTGCAGACTGTGGTCGCGGTAGTTGCCGCATTCCACTGCCGAGACACCGGGCACGTCCGCCCACTCCGCCTCCTCGGCGATGAACCGCAGGCTCTCCCGGATGCCGGCGACGACGTCTGCGACCGCCGGCTCGCCCCACACGATGAGGTGGAAGCCGGTGCGGCATCCGAACGGCGAGATGTCGATCACGCCGTCGAGGTGATCGCGCAGCTGTGCGGCGATCACGTGCTCGATGGTGTGCAGGCCGGCGGTGGGGATCTCTCCTTCGTTGGGCTGCACGAAGCGCACGTCGAAGTTCGAGATCGCGTCGCCGCGCGGACCGCGCTCGACCGAGATCAGCCGTACGTACGGCGCCTTGACGGCGGTGTGGTCCAGCGTGAAGCTCTCGACTTCGGCCATGGGGTGCTCCTCTGATCGGATCCGGGCACTCCGATGCTACCGAGCCTCAGCCGGGCAG
>JAITUD010000466.1 GCA_031286555.1 Microbacterium sp.
TCGAAGAGCAGTGGGCGAAGATCCAGAAGGAGAACGCCTGATCATGGCTCTGAAGGTCAATCTCGTCTCCGCTGAGGCGGAGATCTGGTCGGGCGAGGCCAGCCTCGTCGTCGCGAAGACCGTCGAAGGCGAGATGGGCATCATGACCGGCCACGAGCCCGTGCTCGCGATCCTCGCCAAGGGCGAGGTGCGCATCACCGAGCTCGACGGCACGAAGGTGCTCGCCAACGCGCAGGACGGGTTCCTGTCGATGGAGGGCGATGAGCTCACCATCGTCGCCGGAAACGCCGCGCTGATCGCCTGAACTCCGTATCCACGTCTCCGCCCCGGTTCCCGCTCAGGGTTCCGGGGCGGAGTCGTCTGCAGCCCAGTCCGGAAAGGGGCCGTCCATGAGGATCCTGCTGCCGCCGTCCGAGACGAAGCGCCCCGGCGGCACGGGAGCGCCGCTCGACCTCGATGCGCTCGCGCTGCCGTCGCTCGCCGCGACGCGCCATCAGGCCGTCGATGCGCTGATCGCGCTGTCCGCGGATGCCGCGCACTCGCAGCGCGTGCTCAAGCTGAGCGCCCGTCAGGCGGGCGACGTCGAGCACAACCGTGCCCTCCGCACCGCCGCGACCATGCCGGCGATCGACCGGTACACCGGCGTGCTCTACGACGCGCTCGACGCCGCGTCGCTGGATGCGCAGGGGCGGCGCTGGCTGGGAGCGCACGTGCTGGTGCACTCCGCTCCGTTCGGTCCGGTCGGTGCTCTCGACCCGATCCCGTCCTACCGTCTTGCCGCAGGCACCGCGCTGCCCGGCATCCCGCCGATGCGCAGGCATTGGGCCGAGGCGACGAGCACGGCCCTCGCGGAGGAGCGCTTCGTGCTCGATCTGCGCAGCGAGGCCTACGTGGCTCTCGGACCCGTCCCGGCATCCGTCAAGTCGGAGTACGTGCGCGTGGTGACTCCGACGGGGCGTGCGCTGAACCACTTCAACAAGAAGTCCAAGGGCGAGCTGGTGCGCCTCTTCGCGCTGTCGCGGCCGCGCGTGGGCAGCTCGGCGGCGCTGCTGCGCTGGGCCGACGAGCATGGCGTCGTGCTTCGGCGCGCCGCACCGGGGGTCCTGGAACTCGTCGTGGACGAGTGACCTGCTGCCCACCCGGCAGGACGGTCGTTGCCGTGGTCGGAACCACGCCGATAGCATGACGTGTGCGAAGCGGACGCTTCGCGGTGGAGGCGAGAGCCGTCTCCCGAGACCAGAGAAATGTGATTCTCATGTACAACGACTACGGCTATGGCATGGGCTATGCGTTCCTCGCCGTGTACTTCCTCGTCATCTTCCTCATCTCCATCGCGGGCTACATCCTCACGTCGCTCTTCCTCATGAAGATCTTCGAGAAGGCCGGTGTGGAGGGCAAGTGGCGCGCGTGGATCCCGGTCTACAACGCCATGATCTTCCTCAAGCTCGGCGACATGAGCCCGTGGCTCATCCTGTACGGCATCGGGGCATCCATCGTCTTCGGCTGGATCCCGTTCCTCGGGCAGATCGTCCTGCTGGCGGTCGCGGCGCTGATGGTGATCGCCTCGTGGCGTGTGGGCCTGAAGCTGCAGAAGGAGGGCGTGTGGGTGATCCTGTACATCTTCCTGTCCATCGTGTGGCTCGGCATCAACGCCTTCGACAAGTCGCGCTGGAACGTCGCGATCGCTCCGGCCCCGTGGGCGGGCAACGCGTTCTTCGGTGACCGCACCGTGTGGCACGGCGTTCCCGTGCAGCCCGCGGGCACGGCTCCCGCTTACGGCGCGCCCCAGGGCTACCCGACTCCGCAGGGCTATGCCCCGCCGGCTCCGCAGGGCTACGCTCCGCCGGCTCCGGGCGCCCCGGCTCCTGGTGCCCCCGTCCCGCCGCAGGGCTTCGCGCCGCCGGCGGCTCCGGCACCGGGCGCTCCGGTCCCGCCTGCCTTCAGCACTCCGGAGACGCCGGCCGCTCCGCAGACCCCGCCGGCTCCGCCCGCGCCGCCTGCACCTCCGGTCCCGCCGGTTCCGCCGGTCCCGCCGACGGATGCCGCTCCGGCAGCGGACGCCGCGCCGCAGGCCGACGCACCGTCGATCGACTTCGGCACTCCTGCGGCAGAGCCGCAGGCGGATGCTCCGGATGCACCTCCGGCAGCTGAGGGCGACGAGAACCAGCCTCCCGCCTGAGTCAGCGTGTGAAGGGCTCCCGATCTGTGGATCGGGGGCCCTTCGTCGTCCCGGCCGGCACGGCACCGATAGTGTGGAACGCATGGTGAACGCTCAGCGCCGCGTCGGGGCCTCCGGACTCGTCGTCTCCGCCGCAGGTCTCGGATGCAACAACTTCGGCCGCACGGGCACGGTGACCGAGAGCATCAAGGGCAGCCGCGACGTGATCGACGCGGCGATCGACCAGGGCATGTTCTTCTTCGACACTGCCGACATGTACGGCAACGGCGGCACCAGTGAGAGCTTCATCGGCGAGGCGCTCGAGGGCCGCCGTGACCGTGTCGTGCTGGCCACGAAGTTCGGGCACGAGTACGACATGGGCTACGACTTCCCTGGTGGGCGTGGTTCGCGCCGCTACGTGAGGTTCGCGGTCGAGCAGTCGCTGCTCCGGTTGCGGACGGACTGGATCGACCTCTACCAGCTGCACCTCCCGGACGTGCAGACCCCGATCGCCGAGACGATCGACGCGCTGGACGAGCTCGTCGACGAGGGGAAGATCCGCTATTACGGACACTCGAACTTCACCGGCTGGCAGATCGCGGAGGCCGAGTTCACCGCACGGGAGCGCTCGTCGGGTCGCTTCGTCTCATCGCAGAACCAGTACTCACTGCTGGCACGCGGCGCCGAGCGCGAGGTGCTGCCGGCCGTGAACCGGTACGGGCTGGGCTTCTTCCCGTTCTTCCCGCTGCACAACGGCCTGCTGACCGGCAAATTCACCCGCGAGGGCGGTCCCGCCGGCAGCCGCATCATGAAGGAGCGCCGCTTCATCTGGGAGAGAGCCCCCTGGGACGCGCTGGAGGGCTATGCCGCGTTCTGCGCGGACCGCGGGATCACGATGCTCGAGGCGACCTACGGATGGCTGTTGGCGCAGCCCGGCGTGGCCAGCGTGATCGCCGGCGCCACGACGCCGGCGCAGGTCGAGTCCAACGTGCGCGCGGCCGTCGCATGGCGCCCGGACGCGGCGGAGCTGGCGGCGATCGACGCGCTCTTCCCGCTTCCCGCAGACCCGGCAGTCGGTCTGTGAACCCGGGTTCCACTACGATGGCAACAGATTCCGGCCACGTCCGGAGCACCGCCCGCACACCGGAGAGTCCTCGTGCCTGAGACCACAACGCAGACGTACCGCGTCGATGACGCCGTGCAACTCTCGTGGGCGGGTGCGACCGATCAGGGTCACCGCCGCGACACCAATCAGGATGCCTTCCTGGCACGCTATCCGCTCTTCGTCGTCGCCGACGGCATGGGCGGGCACGCCGGAGGCGAGATCGCGAGCGGACGGACGATCGCCCGCCTGGACGCCGTGGTCGACAGCGGCGAGGTGGGCACAGAGGCGATCGAGAAGGCGCTCGGCCTGGCCGTCGCGGACATCGCCGCCCATCCCGACACGACGGACGAGGGCACCGGCACCACGCTGACAGGACTCTTCCTCGATCTGAGCAACGAAGAGCCCCGCTGGGTCGTGCTCAACATCGGAGACTCCCGCGTCTACCTCGCACGCGATGGCAGGCTCGCACAGGTCACTACCGATCACTCGGTGGTGCAGGAGCTCATCTCGTCGGGCAAGCTCAGCCCGGAAGAGGCCGAGGGACACCCGTACAGCAACGTGATCACGCGTGCGGTCGGCGCCAGCGAGCTGCTTCCGCCGGACTACATCTCCGTCGAGGTGCAGCCCGGAGACCGGTTCGTCGTCTGCTCCGACGGTCTCACCAAGGAGCTCACGGACTACGGCATCCTGCACTTCCTCCGCGAGCACGCCGACCCCGCTGCCGCAGTAGAGGCGATGCTCGAGGCGGCGCTGGAGAACGGCGGCCGGGACAACGTCACAGTGATCGTGCTGCAGGTCGACGACTCGTCCTCCACCGAAGAGGTTTCCGCGGTCTGACCGCATCGGGCTGTGGACAGCCCGATCTCGCGCGGTCCCGTGCGCTCTGATGGGGGTATGGAAGCCACCACGATCGTGCTGCCGCCGTCACCCGCGCCGCCGAGCCGCCCGTCACTGCCGCTGCTGGCGGCGATCGTCCCTGTTGTCGCGGGGGTGGTGCTGTGGGCGGTGACCGGGTCGCTGTTCGCGCTCTGCTTCGCAGCTCTCGGGCCGCTCATGCTCCTGGCATCGTTCCTCGACGGTCTGCGCACCCGTCGCCGCGACCGTCGGCGCGGCGAGGCCGAGACGGATGCGGCATGGCGGCGCGCGGAGGCCGAGCTGGTCGAGCTGCACGCCCGCGAGCGAGCCGACCTGTGGCGACGGCATCCGGATGCCGCCGGATGCCTGAT
>JAITUD010000481.1 GCA_031286555.1 Microbacterium sp.
CAGCATCCGCTCCGTCTCGTCGGTGGTGGGCTGCTCGTCGGTGACGATGACCATGATCATGCGGCGCGCGATGGTGCGCGCGACGTAGCCGAGCAGCCCGTCGCGGTCGTTCGGCGCGCCGCTCGTGCCGACGGCGCGCTGTATGCGCCGCAGGGCATGTTCGAGTCCGCCCTCGGTGCCGCTGGGCGCGACGCGGTGGATGCCGGAGGCATCCCCGTGCACCACCGAGAAGTCATCGCCGTGCCGCACGGTGAGGAAGCCCAGCGCGCCGGCAACGAGCACCGCCAGCTCGGACTTCGGCCGCTCGTCCTCGGCGAGAGCTCTCATGCCGCGCCCGGTGTCGACCACGAACAGCACGGTGTGCATGCGGGTGGCCTTCGTGCGCTTGACCAGGGGCTCGTTGTGCTTGGCCGTCGCACGCCAGTCGATGTCACGCACCTGATCGCCGTACTCGTACGGGCGCAGGTCCTCGAAGTCGAGGCTGCGGCCGCGCAGCAGCGACGCGTAGGCGCCGTCGAGCGCGTGCATCGACTTCTTCGAGGAGTGGATGAAGAGCTTGCTCTTCACCTGCGTGATCAGGCTGGCCATGCGGGTTACGGCGTCGGCACCGCGGCGAAGATCTGGTCGATGATCTCCTCGCTGCGCACGCCCTCGGCATCCGCTTCGAACGTCAGCAGCACGCGGTGCCGCAGCACCAGGTGACGCAGTTCGCGGACGTCCTCGGGAAGCACGTGGGCGCGACCGTTCAGCAGCGCGAGGGCGCGCGACGCCTGCAGGAACGCGATGCTCGCGCGGGGGCTGGCGCCGTACTTGATGTACCGGGCTCGCTCCTCGCCGATGTACGGCGCGGGGTTCCTGGTGACATATGCGAGCTGCACGATGTAGTTGCGGATCGAGGGGTCGACGTAGATGCGTGAGGCGGTCTCCTGCAGCAACCGCACGTCGTCGAGGCTGATCGCGCCGGGGACGTGCTTGTCGGGGTCGAGCACGCCGGAGTCGATGCGTCCGAGGATCTCGAACTCCTCGGCCGGGCTCGGGTACTCGACGATCTCCTTGAGCAGGAAGCGGTCCATCTGCGCCTCGGGCAGCTCGTAGGTGCCCTCCTGCTCGATCGGGTTCTGCGTGGCGATCACGAGGAACGGCCGGGGGAGCGGATGCACCTCCCCGCCGATCGTGGTCTGCCGCTCCTGCATCGCCTCGAGCATGGCCGACTGGGTCTTCGCGCTCGAGCGGTTGATCTCGTCGAGCAGCACGAAGTTCGCGTGCACCGGGCCGAGCACCGTGCGGAACGTACCGGAGGAGGCGTCGTAGATCTGGTTGCCGGTGATGTCGCCGGGCAGCAGGTCGGGGGTGCACTGGATGCGCTTGAAGCTGGCCTTCACCGTGTCGGCGAGAGTGCTCGCCGCGGTGGTCTTCGCGAGGCCCGGCACGCTCTCGAGCAGGATGTGGCCGCCGGCGATCAGCGCGATCAGCAGGCTGGTGCGCAGGCGCTCCTGGCCGACCATCTTGACCCCGTACGAGTCGGAGATGACGCGGATGATCTCGCGCGCCTGCGCGAGGTCGACGTCGGCTCCAGCGCCCTGCGGGGTGGCCGCGGGAGCGGATGCCGCCGGCGATGAGCTCGCCGGGGAGCTCGGCACGGAGGAGATCGGCGGTGCGGGCGGCGGCGGGGGCGCGGCGGACGCCCCGCCTGCGGCGGGGAAGGATTCGGTCATCGTCGGTCTCCTCACAGCGGGCCATGCGGCGGCCCCGCTACAGGGTAGTCGCCGCGGCTCGGAGCGCGGTTCAGGTGGGGATGTCCTTGCGGCGCATCTCGATCGCGTCGCCCTCGGTGCCGTCGGAGTACTCCGCGCGGACCAGTGCGTTCCCGGGGATGAGGTCCAGCACGGACCGTCCGATGTCGATGGTTCCGCGGCCGGTGGCGTCGAAGGTCACCGTCCCGGCATCCTTCCAGCCGTACTTCACGGCGGCCGCCGAACCCGGCTGGCCGGTCATGGACAGCGTGTAGCTCTGCAGCACCTCGATGCCGAGCCAGTGGTCGGCTCGGTTTTCCTTGATGAGAGCGAAGGCGAGCGGCACGGGCGCCGCCGGTGTGGAGGGCGCCGACGGTGCGGGCTTCGGCGCCGACGGAGCGGAGGGCTGCGGCTTGGGCTTCGGCTTCGGCGCTGGATCCGGGGCCCGAGTCACCGGCGGATCCGAGGGCGCCTGCTGTGCCGGCGGCACCACAGGCACGGGCACCGCGGTCGGGGTCGGGACGGCGGTCGGCGGCGACGTGCGGACGGGCGTCGGCCCGCCCCGTTCTCCGGGGAGCCCCGAGTCGGAGGGGGCCGTGATCGATGCCTGGTCGCGGGCGACGGGTGCCGGTTCGCCGCCGCCGCTCACGATCGCGATCGTGCCGACGACGATGCCGACGACGACCAGCGTTCCGCCTGCGAAGGCGAGCGCCCGGATGGGCAGCTTCCTCTCGTTGCGGACGCGCGCGACCTGCGGCGACATGGGCAGGGGCACGGTCGGGGTCTCGGCCGCCGGTGCGGAAGGAGGCAGGGGAGGCATCGGCGGGACGGGCGGAACGGTCCCGATGGGTTCGACGGGCGTGAGATCGACGGGCGCAGGCGGCACCGGCAGCTCGTGCGCGGGCAGATTCAGTGCGTCCGGCAGCACGACGGCGTCGTCAGACGGCGCTACGTCGGGGGCTTCGTAGCTACTGCGGTACATCAGGGTCACCGATCGGTTCGGGTACACGGCCGGTGGGGAGGCGGCCGTTGGATCACCCTACCCGGATAGGGTGATCGCACCCCGAAAGAGAGCCTCCCCATGCCTGCAGAGCACGAGCTCACCGTTCCCGTACCCCTGACGCTGCCGAGCGGCCGCCTCAACCCGGATGCGGTCGGCTGGGCGCGGCATCCGCTG
This sequence comes from Microbacterium sp., assembly GCA_031286555.1. Taxonomy (GTDB): domain Bacteria; phylum Actinomycetota; class Actinomycetes; order Actinomycetales; family Microbacteriaceae; genus Microbacterium. The sequence goes on from JAITUD010000481.1 coordinate 2,911, forward strand.
GTCGACACGGCGGGGATCGGCCCCGGCCGCGGCAGGAACAAGCGGTGGGAGTACTGGAACATCGCGACGCCGAGGCACGTCGTCGGGCTCACGGTCTCGTCGATCGACTACGCCGCGGTGCACGAGGTGTGGGTGTGGGATCGCGCGACCGGTCAGACCTGGCATCGGTCGGTCACGAACATCCCCTCCCGCGGCGTGCAGCTGCCGGCACGGCTCGAGTCCGGGCCCAGCAGGGCCCGTGCGAAGGATCTCGAGATCGACATCGACGAGACGGATGCCGGCACCGGGCTGCGCGCCCGGATCTCCGGAGCCGAGATCGACGTGGTCGCCGCTCTCCCGGCCGGGCACGAGCGGCTCGCTGTCGTCGTGCCCTGGAGCGAGACCAGATTCCAGTACACGGTCAAGGATGTCGCGCGCCCGGCATCCGGCATCCTCGTCCTCGACGGCGTGGAGCACGAGCTGCCGCAGGGGGCGTCGTGGGCCGTGCTCGATCACGGCCGCGGCCGCTGGCCCTACGACGTGCGCTGGAACTGGGGCGCCGGCTCCGGCATTTCGCACGGTCGCACGATCGGCATCCAGGTCGGCGGGCAGTGGACCGACGGCACCGGGTCGACCGAGAACGCGTTCGTGATCGACGGTCGGCTGCACAAGATCAGCGACGAACTGACCTGGGACTACGACATCGCCGACTGGCGCCGCCCCTGGCGGATCACCGGCGGCGGACTGGATGCGACCTTCACGCCGGTCCACGACAAGGTCACCCGCACGAACCTCGGTGTCCTGTCGTCGTCCACCGACCAGTGCTTCGGCGACTGGTCGGGCACCTTCCGCACCGCGAGCGGCGAGCAGATCGCCTTCGACGGCGTCTTCGGATGGGCCGAGGACGTGCACAACCGCTGGTGATCCTGGGCGCCTCAGGCGTGCACTCGTCCTCCTGATACGGTCGAAGGACAGCCGCTTCCGCGGGCCGGTCGAGCACCATGCTCCCGGCGCCCGGCGGAGCCCTGTTCCGCCGAACGGTCGCGGCTGCGATTCATACATACATGACGCGAGAAGAGGACTGTTACGTGACGAGCAGAGAACGAGTGGCGATCATCGGCGCCGGCCCCTCCGGGATGGCGCAGCTGCGGGCCTTCGAGTCCGCGGCCCGCAGCGGGGCGGAGATCCCCGAAGTGGTGTGCTTCGAGAAGCAGGCCGACTGGGGCGGCCAGTGGAACTTCACCTGGCGCACCGGGCTGGACGAGTTCGGAGAGCCGGTGCACTCCAGCATGTACCGCAACCTGTGGTCGAACGGCCCGAAGGAGGCGCTCGAGTTCGCCGACTACTCCTTCGACGAGCACTTCGGCCGTGCGATCTCGTCGTACCCGCCGCGCCCGGTGCTGTGGGACTACATCGCCGGCCGACTCGAGAAGACCGAGGTGCGCGACCGCATCCGCTTCCAGACGATCGTGCGCTGGGTCGACTACGACGCCGAGCGAGAGGTGTTCACGCTCACCAGCGAGCATCTGCCCACCGGCGAGCAGACCACGTCGGAGTTCGACAGGGTGATCGTCGCCAGCGGCCACTTCTCCTTCCCGAACGTGCCGGACTTCCCCGGCATCGAGACCTTCCCCGGCTACCTCGGCCACGCCCATGACTTCCGCGGAGCCGAAGGATTCGCCGACCGCGACGTGCTGGTCATCGGCGGCAGCTACTCCGCCGAGGACATCGGCAGCCAGGCGTTCAAGATGGGCGCGCGATCGGTGACGGCGAGCTACCGCTCCGCGCCGATGGGATACGACTGGCCGGACGGCTTCGAGGAGCGACCGGTCGTAGAGCGCTTCGACGGCAGCACCGTGCACTTCGCCGACGGCTCGTCGAAGGACTTCGACGCCGTCATCCTCTGCACGGGCTACCTGCACAAGTACCCGTTCCTGCCCGACGACCTGTCGCTCTCGTCGCCGAACAACGTGTACCCCGACGGGCTGTTCCGCGGCGTGGTCTGGCAGGGCAACCCGCGCCTGGCCTACCTCGGGGCGCAGGACCAGTGGTTCACCTTCAACATGTTCGACGTGCAGGCCTGGTACGTGCGCGATCTCATCCTGGGCAGGATCGGGATGCCGGATACCGCGGAGCGCGCGGCGTCGATCGCGGACTGGCGCCGGCGCTTCGAGGCCATCGGGACGGCGGCCGACGAGATCCGCTTCCAGGCCGACTACGTGCGGGATCTGCTGCAGCGCACGGACTATCCCGAGTTCGACATCGACCGCGTCGTGGAGATCTTCCTGGAGTGGAAGCACGACAAGAAGGACGACATCATGGGCTACCGCGACCGCGCGTACCGCTCGGTGATGACCGGCACGATGGCCGTGGAGCATCACACGCCGTGGCTGCAGGAGCTCGACGACTCGCTCGCGCGCTACCTGTCGACGCCGGCCGACGACCGCGAGGGACTGCTCGCCGTCTGACCGTGGACGCCGCTCCCGTCACGCAGGCGGGAGCGGCGTCGAGGCGGTGAATTTTCACGATTCCCCTTCCGCTGAGATTTGGTATCCCACTAGCGTCGGGGGCGAGGGGCGAACGTGACGGCCCCTCGGACGGGGGGATCACGGTGGTCGACGCTACCCAGGTGACCGAGGAGCGGGGCAGGACGAAGCGCAGGAGGCGCGGCGGGCTCAGCATCCAGTCCAAGCTGCTCATCATGCTGCTGGGGGTGAGCCTGGTGTCCTCGGTGATCGTCGGAGCGGTCGGGTTCGTGAACGGCCGGCAGTCGCTGCACGACTCGGCGATCGACCAGCTCACCACCATCCGTGAGATGCGCAGCTACGAGATGGTCACGGCCATCGAGGATGCCAAGCGCAGCGCCTCGCTGAACTCGCGCAACCTCAGCGCCCAGAACGCCTCGAAGGC
>JAITUD010000058.1 GCA_031286555.1 Microbacterium sp.
CACGCGGGCTCCGACCTCGTAGGTCGGGTACGCGACGCGCGGATGCACGACGATGTCGCCTGCGCCGAGGCCGAGCAGCGTGGGCAGCAGGGCGACGAACTCCTTGGAGCCGATCGTGGGCAACACGTTGTCGACCGTGAGATCCGGCACCCCGCGGCGGCGGGCGTACCAGTCCACGATCGCCTCGCGCAGCGCCGGAGTGCCGACGGTCTGCGGGTAGGAGTGGGCGTCGGTGGCCTCGGCGAGTGCGCGCCGCACCACCTCGGGCGTCGGGTCGACCGGCGAGCCGATCGACAGGTCGACGATGCCGTCCGGATGCTGCGCCGCGCGCTCACGGAACGGGACGACCGCGTCCCACGGGTAGTCGGCGAGATCGCGGACCGACACCGGTCACTCCCCCTGCGGAGGAAGCACGGCGACGACCGGGTGGTCGTGGTGGATGACGCCGACCTTGGCCGCGCCACCCGGAGAGCCGATCTCGTCGAAGAACTCGACGTTGGCCTTGTAGTAGTCGGCCCACTCCTCGGGGAGGTCGTCCTCGTAGTAGATGGCCTCGACGGGGCAGACCGGCTCGCAGGCGCCGCAGTCCACGCACTCGTCGGGGTGGATGTACAGCGAGCGCTCGCCCTCGTAGATGCAATCGACGGGGCATTCGTCGACGCAGGCACGGTCCTTCACGTCGACACAGGGCAGGGCGATCACATAGGTCACCCGACCAGTCTACGGCTGATCGGCCGTCGCCTCCGGTCGCTTCGCGGTCGCCCGCAGCCTGGACAGATCGGGGAAGGCGACGACCATCAGCACGATCGCGGCGACCACGAAGATCCAGATCTGGCCGAGCGGCGTGTTCGGCACGATGACCGAGCCGCCCGGTCCGCGCTGTGAGATCACGAAGATCACCACGAGCATCCCGATGCCGGCGGCGAGAGCCGCCCAGCGGTCATGCGTGAGCGCGCGGAGGGCGATCAGCAGAGCCCCGCAGGCGATCGCGCCGAGGAGCATGCCCACCGGTATCGGCCCCCACGTGAAGCTGTGGGCGATGGTCGCGGCGGTGCCGTACACCGCGCCGGCGACGGCAGCAGCGATCCAGGAGAGACCGCGGGAGATCCAGTGAGGCACGGGGAAAGCCTAGCCCGCCCGGCTATGCGGCCCAGCCCAGCATCCGCAGCACCGCCGCGACCACCGCGGCGGCGATCACGACGACGAGGAACGACTGTCGCAGCCAGAGCAGGCCGGCCGCGACGAGCACCGCCGGAACCCGGGCATCGACGACGACCTCCTGTCCGGCGCCGAGCGTCTGCACGGCGACCAGTGCGGCGAGCAGCGCGACGGTCAGCAGGTCGGAGATGCGCGCGGGGCGCGGCGCCTCCATCACCTTGGCGGGGATCAGATAGCCGAACGCCTTCAGGGCGACGCAGATGCAGGCGGCGAGCAGCACCGCGCTCCAGACGCTCATGAGACCGCCCCCTTCGCCTGAACCCGATCGCGGCCCAGCCAGTTGAACCAGCCGACCAGGATCGCCACGACAGCGGCGACCAGCACGGGCAGCCCCGGCATCAGCACCGGGGTGAGCGCAGCCGCGACCACTGCTGCGGCGACGCCGACGACGATCGCCTGCCGCTGCTTGAGTCGCGGCCAGAGCAGCGCGAGGAAGGCGGCCGCCGCCGCGGCGTCCAGACCCCAGGCCCTGGGGTCGCCGAGCACGTCACCCAGGAGCGCCCCCACCAGCGTCGTGACGTTCCAGCCGAGGTAGATGCCCAGGCCGGTCACCCAGAAGCCGAGACGGGCGAGTCGCGGGTCGTCCTGCGAGATCGCCACGGCGGTGGACTCGTCGATCGTGAACTGCGCGGCGGCCGCCCTGCGGCGGAAGCCGGTGCCGATGATCGGCGACATCCGCATGCCGTAGGCGACATTGCGCACGCCGAGCAGCCCGGCCGAGGCGATGGCCGCAGGCAGCGCAGCCACTCCCCCCGAGGCGAACACGCCGATGAAGGCGAACTGCGATCCGCCGGTGAACATCACCAGGCTCAGCACGCAGGCCTGCCAGACGTCGAGGCCCGCGGCCACGGCGAGCGCGCCGAAGGAGATGCCATAGGCGCTCGTCGCGATCGCGACGCCCAGGGCCTCGCGCCACACCACCGCGGAGCCCTCACGCACAGGTGTTCGATCCGTCGAACGCATGGACAACATTCTGAACGGGCGCCGATCGATCGTCAAGTCGAACGATCGTTTGTCATACTGAACGCATGGACGATCTCCGCGAACGCATCGCCCGGGCCCTGCGCCGAGAGCGCGAGGCGTCCGGCATCTCGGTGTCCGAGCTGGCCAGGCGCGCCGGCGTCTCGAAGGCGACGGTCTCACAGCTGGAGAGCGGCGCGGGAAACCCCAGCGTCGAGACGCTGTGGGCGCTCGGGGACGCCCTCGGCATCCCGTTCGCCACGCTGGTCGAGGAGCGCATCACCGCGCCGCGGCTGATCCGCGCCGACGAGCACGCCGGCGTCCCGTCGGCCGCGGCCCCCTACGTCGCCACGCTGCTGTCCGCGTGCCCGCCGGGTGCGCGCCGCGACATCTACATCATCCAGGCAGAGCCGGGCGAGCCGCGCCGCTCACTCCCCCACCATCAGGGCACGACGGAGCACGTGGTGCTGCTGAGCGGTTCGGCGCGGCTCGGGCCGGCGGATGCCGCGGAGCTGCTGCATCCTGGCGACTACATCTCCTACGCGGGTGACGCCGCGCACGTCTTCGAGGCACTCGAGCCCGGAACCAGCGCGGTCCGGCTCACCGAGCTTCGGTGCGCAGGACCGCGGAGGTGCGTCTGGTTCTCAGTACCAGTTCATCGCCTGGGAGTGACCCCACGCGCTGCACGGCGTGCCGTAGGCGCGCTTGATGTAGTCCAGGCCCCACGAGATCTGCGTGGCCGCATTGGTGCGCCAGTCGCTGCCGGCCGCCGCCATCTTGCTGCCGGGGAGAGCCTGCGGGATGCCGGTGGCGCCGCCGTTGTTGTTGTACGCCTTGTAGTTCCAGCCGGACTCCTTGGTCCACAGCGAGGACAGGCAGGAGAACTGGTCGCCACCCCAGCCGTAGCGGCTGGACATTATGGCACGGGCAGTGGCCTTCGCGCCCTCCGGGGTGTTGTTGCGGACCAGCGCGGCCGCGGCTGCCGCAGCGCGCTTCCGCTCCTCGGCGGCCTTCTTCGCCGCAGCATCCGCAGCCGCCTTCTTCTGCTTGGCGACCTCGAGGGCCTGGCGCAGCTGGGCGGTCTGCTCGACTGTCTCCGCCGTCTCGTCTGCGACGCCCTTCGTGCCGAGCACGATGCGCATGCCCGAGTCACCGCGGGTGGTGGCGAGGGTGGTGATGCCGGCCGCGAGGTCGCTCGTGTCGACGGCGGTCGTGCCCTTCGGGTCGAGGGGCAGGCCAACGGTGGCGACCTCGAGAGTCGCGGCCTGGGCGTCGCGCAGCGCGCCCTGCGCGTCGCGCAGCGTGTTGACGGCCTCGGTCTTGACCGAGGAGCCCTTCGTGGCGGCGGAGGCCGTGGCGTTCGGCGCCGCGGCGGCGAAGGTCGCGATGGTCGTGGGGTGCGCGTCGGTGTTCTCCGCGGCCGACGCCATCGAAGCGGTGCCCGCGGTGACGGCGATGGTCAGGATCGCGGCGGCGGCGACGCCGATGGCGATCGGCTGCCGGCTCGTGACATCGGCGTGTGCGCGCGCCATCGTGGCGGCGCGTCGGGACGCACGGGTAGTAGGGGTGTTCAGCATGAGGGGTGTCGACTTTCGGGTCGTCGTCGGCCCGGACCCCGCACAGGGCTGCTCATCGGGAGCGGTTTTCCCGGGCACGGGTATCGACCCTGGTATACCGACCTGGACGAAACTTGGTGGATTCCGGTGAATCACGGCGTCAAGCTCTCGGGAAAGTGTGTTATGAGATCGTGATTATTGAGCCGCAACCGCCCTCTGACGCCCGGTTCTCTCCCCGGATACACAGAGAAGCCCCGGTCGACGACCGGGGCTTCTCGTGCGGAACAGGTCAGGCGTTCGCGTCCTGGCGCTTCAGACGCGCAGTCTCGCGGGCGCGGATGGTCTGATCCAGCGTGACCTTGCGGATGCGCACCTTCTCGGGCGTGACCTCGACGCATTCGTCGTCACGGGCGAACTCCAGGCTCTCCTCGAGCGAGAGCTGACGGGGCGGGGTGAGCCGCTCCAGCTCGTCCGCCGTGGAGGATCGCATGTTGGTGAGCTTCTTCTCCTTGGTGATGTTCACATCCATGTCGTCGGCGCGGGTGTTCTCGCCGACGACCATGCCCTCGTAGACCTCTTCGGTCGGGTTCACGAAGAAGCTCATGCGCTCCTGCAGCGCCATCATCGCGAACGGCGTCACGACGCCGGCGCGGTCGGCGACGATCGAGCCGGATGCACGCGCCACGATCTGCCCGGCCCACTCGTCGTAGCCGTGCGAGATCGCGTTGGCGATGCCGGTGCCGCGGGTGACGGACATGAACTCGGTGCGGAAGCCGATCAGGCCGCGCGAGGGCACGACGAACTCCATGCGCACCCAGCCGGTGCCGTGGTTGCTCATGCCCTCCATGCGGCCCTTGCGGGCGGCCAGCAGCTGGGTGATCGCGCCGAGGTACTCCTCGGGGGCGTCGATGGTGAGGTGCTCGAAGGGCTCGGTGACCTTGCCGTGCTCGTTGCGGCGGGTGACCACCTGCGGCTTGCCGACGGTGAGCTCGAAGCCCTCGCGGCGCATGTTCTCGACCAGGATGGCCAGCGCCAGCTCACCGCGGCCCTGCACCTCCCAGGCATCCGGACGGCCCACGTCGACCACCTTGAGCGAGACGTTTCCGATCAGCTCGCGGTCGAGGCGGTCCTTCACCATGCGCGCGGTGAGCTTGTGCCCCTTGACCTTGCCGACCAGCGGCGAGGTGTTGGTGCCGATCGTCATCGAGATCGCGGGGTCGTCGACGTGGATCGCCGGCAGCGGGCGCACGTCCTCCGGGTCGGCGATGGTCTCGCCGATGGTGATGTCGTCGAAACCGGCGATGGCGACGATGTCGCCCGGGCCGGCGGACTCGGCCGGGTAGCGCTCGAGCGCCTTCGTCATCAGCAGCTCGGTGACACGGGCGTTCGCGTGCGAGCCGTCGTGGCGCACCCAGGCGACCGTCTGACCCTTCTTCAGCGTGCCATTGAAGATGCGCAGCAGCGCGAGGCGGCCGAGGAACGGACTGGAGTCGAGGTTGGTGACCCAGGCCTGCAGCGGCGCCTCGTCGTCGTAGGTCGGTGCCGGGACGTGCTCGAGGATCGCGGCGAACAGCGGCTCGAGATCGTCGTTGTCGGGCAGGGTGCCGTTCTCGGGACGGTTCGCGGACGCCGCGCCTGCGCGGCCGGACGCGTACACCACGGGCACGTCGAGCAGCGCGTCGACGTCCAGGTCGGGCACGTCGTCGACGAGGTCGGATGCCAGACCCAGCAGCAGGTCGTGCGCCTCCTCCTCGACCTCCGCGATGCGGGCGTCGGGGCGGTCGGTCTTGTTCACCAGCAGGATGACGGGCAGCTTGGCCTCGAGCGCCTTGCGCAGCACGAAGCGGGTCTGCGGCAGCGGGCCCTCGCTCGCGTCGACCAGCAGCACCACACCGTCGACCATCGACAGCGCGCGCTCGACCTCGCCACCGAAGTCGGCGTGGCCGGGGGTGTCGACGACGTTGATCGTCACCGGCACGTCGGTGTGGGCGCCGTTGTACGTGATCGCCGTGTTCTTGGCGAGGATCGTGATGCCCTTCTCACGCTCGAGGTCGTTCGAGTCCATCGCGCGCTCTTCGACGTGCGCGTGCTCGCCGAACGAGCCGGTCTGACGGAGCATCGCGTCGACGAGCGTGGTCTTGCCGTGGTCGACGTGAGCGACGATTGCGACGTTACGGAGGTCCGGGCGAAGGGCATGCGCCATGAAGGTGTCCTAAACAGGTGGGAGAAGCGCCGGGAAACCGACGTTCCAGGATAGCAAACGCCGCTGAGTGGCTCCCGAGTCCGGGCGTGTCACCCCGGCAGGCCGAACAGGGCGGGCCACGTCGCGGCCGCCCAGGGGTACCCGACGAAGGCCGTCGCGTCGATGAGGAAGTGCGCCACGAGGAAGGGCAGGAGCCTGCCGGAGCGGGAGAACAGCCATCCGAACAGCAGGCCCATCGCCAGGTTTCCGACGAACGCCCCCGGCCCCTGGTACAGGTGATAGCTCGCGCGCAGGATGCTGGTGGCGATGATGATCGACCAGGTGCCCCAGCCCAGCTGCCGCAGCCGCGCGAACAGGTAGCCGAGCACCACGAACTCCTCCTGGATCGAGGCGCGCGCCGCCGAGAGCAGCAGGATCGGCACGGTCCACCAGTGCGCCGACAGGCCCCCGGGATCGACGGCGACGAAGAGGCCGAGCGCACGGCCCGCGAGGTACAGACCGATGCCGGGGACGCCGATCACGAGCACCAGCAGGATGCCGCGACCGGTGTCCCTGCCGACACGTGTGCCGTCCAGCCCCAGCCTGCCCAGGTGCGGGCGACGGTCCTGCCAGAGCAGGAAGCACACCAGCAGCACCGGCACGATCGCGAAGCCGATGCTCAGCACCTGGTAGATGAAGTCGAACACCTCGCGGTCGCTGCGCGACGGATTCAGGGTCGCCGTCTGATCGGCCAGGGGCGTGGATTCGGTCAGCCGGTAGATCAGCTGCACGATCGAGTAGATCGCCGACTGGCCCAGGCCGAGCGCCAGCACGATCGCGATCTCCCACCACAGGCGGGCGCGTCCGTCATCCGGCTTCGCGGGGACAGGAGCTGCGGGGGCGGCGGTCACGTGCCGATGCTACGCCGGGTCAGCGGGTGAGCAGCACGGCGATCACTGCCCAGACGGCGATCACGGCGAAGGCGATCACGGCCGGCCAGTCCCAGGTGCGCCGGATCGGAGCATCGGCCGTGGCATCCGCCTCGGACTGCCGCTCCTGGATCTCGGCCAGCGCCCGCACCCCGGCAGGGACCTTGACGCCCTCGACCTCGCGCTCGCGCTGGGTCTGCCGCCGCGCACGGGAGTGCGCGGGGCCGCCCATCGCGGTGACCTTCGAGTCGTCGTCGAGCAGGAACTCCAGCTGCCAGCGGAAGTCCGCCTTGCGCAGGCGCCTCCACCCGAACGAGGTGCGGCGCA
>JAITUD010000093.1 GCA_031286555.1 Microbacterium sp.
CGGCACGTGATCTGCGAGAAGCCGCTGGCCGCGACATCCGAGGACGCCGCGGCGATCGTGCGCGCGGCGGCGGATGCCGGCGTGCGGCTGTTCCCCGCGCACGTCGTGCGCTACTTCCCCGACTACTGGCGGATCAAGCAGGCGGTGGATGCCGGTGACATCGGCGACGTCACCGCGCTGACGCTGAGCCGCGTCGGCGCCGGACCCGCCGGGGCCTGGTTCTTCGATGAGAGCGCCGGCGGCGGTCTCATCCGCGACCTGATGGTCCACGACATCGATCAGGCGCTGTGGCTGGCCGGGCCCGTGGCATCCGTGTCGGCCATCCAGACCCCGCCGTCGACGGCAGGCGTCGCGCCGCGCGAAGTCACGGCCGTCGTCACGCTGACCCACCGCGGCGGTGCGGTCAGCCGCATCCACGGCGGCTGGCTCGGGCCGGGCACGCCGTTCCGCACGGCGATCGACGTCACAGGCACGTCGGGACGGCTGCAGCACGACAGTGCGGATACGGCCGTCGACGGCTATCTGCCGCCCGCGGCCGACGGGCAGGACCCGTATCTGCTCCAGCTAGCCGACTTCCTGTCGGCGCTCGAGGTCGGCACGGATGCCCGCATCCTGCCGGCCGAGGCGGTCGACGCCGTGGCCGTCGTCGATGCCGCGTACCGGTCCCTCGCCATGCGCGCACCGGTGTCGCTCTCACCGGAGTCGGTCAGCGGGCTCGTCCAGGGCAGGATGGAAGCATGATCTGCCTTCCGACCCCGCCTGCGCGAAATCTCGCTCGGGGAGCGACGCGGTGAGGGCCGAGAACGTCACCGGGCCCCTCGCTCATCACGCCGAGGGCCCCGTCTGGTGGGCCGGATGGGGCGGCCTGCGCTGGGTCGACGCCGACGCCGGCGACCTGCTCACGCTGCACGACGACGGCGTGCGCCGGCTGCACGTGGACGACCGCTACGCCGCGTTCGTGCGGCCCCGCACGAACGGCGGATACGTCGCGGTCGGTGCGCACGCGCTGCACCTCGCGGATGCCCCGGATGCGGAGCCGACGCGCAGCGTGACGCTTCTCGACGATCCCGCCGTGCGGATGAACGACGGAGGCTGCGATCCGCAGGGCCGCCTGCTCGCCGGCTCGATGGCCTACGACAGCACGACCGGCGCGGGCCTCCTGCTGCGCGTGGACGCCGACCTGACCGCTTCGCCCGTGCTGCCGTCGGTGACCTGCTCGAACGGCATCGCCTTCTCACCCGACGGTGCTCGCGCCTACTACGTGGACACGGCGACGGGCAGGGTCGACGTCTTCGACGTCTCCCGCGGCGATCTGATCGGTCGTCGCGGTTTCGCGGCGATCCCGGCATCCGACGGCGTGCCCGACGGTCTGACGGTCGCTGCCGACGGCAGCGTGTGGGTGGCCGTCTGGGGCGGTTCCTGCGTGCTCGGCTACGACGCCGCAGGAACGCTCATCGAGCGCATCGAACTGCCGGTTCCGCAGGTGAGCGCCTGCACCTTCGGCGGCGACGATCTGGGCACGCTGTTCATCACCACCTCGGCGCAGGGCCTCGGCGCCGACCACGGCACCGACGCCGGCAGCGTCTACGCCGTGCGGCCCGGCACGACCGGGATGCCGGTGCTCGCCTTCGCCGGCTGAGCCCGTCTGCTCAGTCCAGACGCACGCGACGCGTGCGCTGACGCTGCGCGCCGAGACCGTCGATCTCGATCGTCATCTCGTCGCCGTCCTGCAGGTACGGGAAGCGGCCCGAGAGCGCCACGCCCTGCGGCGTCCCGGTGTTGATGACGTCGCCCGGCTCCAGCACCATGTAGTGGCTGATCTCCTGCACCAGCTGCAGCACCGGGAAGACCATGTCCGCCGTGGACGAGTCCTGGCGGGCCTCCCCGTTGACGGACGACCGCAGCCGCAGCGCCTGCGGGTCGACCTCGTCGGCCGGCACGAGAACGGGACCGAGCGGGTTGAAGGTCTCGGAGCACTTGCCCTTCGACCACTGCCCGCCCGAGACCTCGAGCTGGTACGCGCGCTCGGACACGTCGTTCGACACGGCGTATCCGGCGATCGCGTCCTGGGCCTCCTCCGGCGATCGGAGGTAGCGTGCGGTCCGCCCGATCACGACGGCGAGCTCGACCTCCCAGTCGACCTTCTCGGCGCCCGGCGGCAGCAGCACGGTGTCGTCCGGGCCGACGATCGTGTTCGGATGCTTGAAGAAGAGCACCGGATGCTCGGGCGGCAGGGCCCCGGACTCCGCGGCGTGCGCGGCGTAGTTCTGCCCGACGCAGATCACCGCCGTCGGACGGGCGATCGGGGCACCTACCCGCAGGGCCGACACGTCGGCCTCGGCGAGCTCGCCGTCCGCGAGCGCCGCGCGCACGCGGGCGATGCCGCCGCCGGCGAGGAAGGCACCGTCGATGTCGTCCGTCAGCGGGGAGAGGTCACGGACGACGCCGTCCTCGTCGCGGACGAAGGGCCGCTCGGCCCCCGCCTCGCCCAGTCGCATGAATTCCATGTGCTCGTCCCTCCGGTGTTCAGCGCGCCAGGACCGCGCGGTTGACGATCGCCGGCACCTCGTCACCGGCGAGGAACCGGATCACGTTCTCCGCGGCGTGCACGGGAAGGTCCTGCAGCGCCTCGGGCGAGTACCAGGCGGCGTGCGGGCTGAGCAGCACGTTCGGCGCGGTGCGCAGCGGCGACTCCGCGGCGAGCGGCTCGACCTCGAAGACGTCGAGAGCCGCGGCGCCGATGCTGCCGTCGGTGAGCGCGTCGACCAGGGCCGCCTCGTCGATCAGCGGTCCGCGGCAGGTGTTCACGACGACGGCGCCGGGCTTCATCCGGCCGATCGCGGCTGCGTCGATGAGGTGCCGCGTCTCGTCCGTGAGCGGCACGTGCAGGGTGAGGATGTCGGCTGCGGCGATCGCGTCGTCGATCGTGGCGGGCTCGCAGCCGGCGTCGCGCACGGCCTGCTCCGGCGCGTACGGGTCGGCGACGAGCACCCGGAATCCGAGGCCGCGCAGGCCGCGGGCGACGAGGGAGCCGATGCGTCCGAAGCCGAGCACCGACACCGTGGTGCGGGACGGACGCACGGCGAACGGACGCGCATCGACGGGCTTCCAGACACCCTCGCGCAGCGCTCGGTCGTAAGCCGGCAGCCCGCGCCCCTGCGCCATGATCATCGCGACCGTGTGCGCCGCGACCTCCTCGATGCAGTAGCTCGGGGTGTTCGCCACCGCGATGCCGCGCTCGGTCGCCGCTGCCACGTCGACCATGTCGTAGCCGATGCCGAGCCTGCTGATGAAGCGCAGATTCGGCAGCCGATCCATCAGGGCGCCGTCGATGCGGTGCCACTGCACGATGACGGCCTCGGCGTCGGCGCCCAGCGAGGCCAGCGTCTCGGTCGAGGTCTCGGGCGCGCGCACGGCGTGCAGACCGGCCGCGCGCAGGGTCTGCTCGGCCGCGTCGCCGGGCAGATCGCAGTCGGTGATGAGGGTCAGGGACTCTTGCATGTCGTAAATGCTATAGCATCTAGCAACTTGCTGGCCAGAGCTTCTCTCTGAGTCGATTCTGCTATAGCGTTTTCCTCATGACTGTTCGCCGTGCCCTCATCACGGGCGCCAGCTCCGGCATCGGAGCCGCCGCCGCCCTCGAACTCGCCGGCGACGGCGCCGCCCTCTGGATCACCTACGCGGGCCGCGCCTCCGAGGCATCCCGCATCGCCGAGGAATGCCGCACCGCCGGTTCACCCGACGTCCGTGTGTCGCAGCTCGACCTGCGCGACCCCGCATCGATCCGGGCGCTCATCACCGAGATCGACGAGGCCTGGGGCGCGCTGGAAGTGCTCGTGAACAACGGCGGCGTCTGCCCGTACGTGCCGTTCGACGAGATCGAGATCGACGAGTGGGACCTCGTGCTCGAGACCAATGCGCGCGGCACGTTCCTGCTCACCCGCGCCGCCCTGCCGCTGCTCCGGGCCGCCGAGGGCGACCGCTCCGTCGTCAACATCTCGTCGATCGCCGGACAGGTCGGCGCGCTGCAGACCGGCATGCACTACGCCGCCAGCAAGGGCGCTCTGCTCGCGATCACCCGCAGCTTCGCCCGACTGCTCGCCGCGGAGGGCATCCGCGTGAACGCGGTGACGCCCGGCCCGGTCGCCAGCGCCATCACCGACCAGCTGCAGGGCGAGGGCCGCGAGAAGCTCGCCGCCTCCATCCCGCTCGGCGACTTCGGTCGGCCGCAGGACGTGGCCTGGATCATCGCCACCCTCGCCTCGGAGCGGGCGCGATTCATCACCGGAGCCACCTATGACGTCAACGGAGGAGTGCGCATTGACTGACACCGCCCGCACCGCGATCGACACCGTCCAGGCACAGCTGGACGCGTTCAACGCCCACGACCTCGGCGCCTTCGTCGCCACCTACGCCGACGACGCCGTCATCACCGGGGTAGCCCCGGAGCCGATCGTCGGAACCGCCGCGATCCGTGCGTTCTACGAGCCGCGACTGCAGAACCCCGAGCTGTCCTGCGTCATCGACACCAGCGTGCTGTTCGGCACCCGCTGGGTGGTCGCGCAGGAGCAGGTCATCAACGCCGGCGTCGCCACCGAGACCGTCGCGACCTTCGACGTGATCGACGGACGGATCTCCCGGGCCTCGATGCTCAAGGCCTGAGCGACGCCCTTCGTCTCGCTCCGCTCGCTCAGGGTCCGGAGGCTCTCGCTCCGCGGTTCCTGAGCGAGGAGCGCAACTGCTCGCTCAGGACCCGGGGGACACTGCCGCTCAGGCGTCGAACCGGGCCCGCAGGTCGGCGGACACCGACACGTCGCCGAAGGACGAGGTCCAGCCGCCGTCCACCGCGATCGACTGACCGGTCAGGTACGGGGCCTCGTCGGAGAGCAGGAACGCCACGGTCGCGGCGACCTCCTCCGCCCGCGCGATGCGCGCCATCGGCGGGCCCTCGGCGAGCTCGCGCTCGGCCTCGACGGGGTCTGCGGATGCCGCGATCTGAGCCTCGAGGTGCGGTGTGCGGACCCCGCCCGGAGCGACCGTGTTCGCGCGGATGCCGAGGCCCCCGTAGGTCACGGCCACGCTGCGGGTGAGAGCGTCGATGCCGCCCTTGGTGAACTCGTAGGCGGCGTGGTCGGGGTGGCTCGCCCTGCCGTGGATCGACCCGATGTTCACGATCGCCCCGGCGACGCCCTGGTCGACGAACGCCGACACCGCGGTGGAGCATCCCCACATGTAGCCGAAGCCGTTGATGCCGATGATCTCGCGCACCACGTCCTCGTCGAGCTCGTGCAGCGGCGTGCGCTTGGTGATGCCGGCGTTGTTGACCCAACCGGCCAGCGGAGCCCGGGCGATCGCGGCATCCGCCGCCCGCCGGTGCGCCTCGCGCTCGGAGGAGTCGCCGAGCACCACCTCGGCGCAGATGCCGGCCTCCACCGTGCCGGAGCCGGGCGTGCGCTCCAGGCCGACCACGATCCAGCCGTCCGCGGTCAGCCGCTCGGCCACGGCCCGTCCGATGCCCTTGCCGCTGCCGGTGACGACGACGCTGCGCGGAGTGGGGATGCCGGTCATCGGGTGCTCCTGTCGAAGTCGAAGGTTCCGGGGTCGAGCGTGAAGCCGAGACCCGGCGCATCCGCGGGGACGACTGCGCCGTCGTAGCGCGGGCCGCCGATGATGAACGAGGGCGCGGGGTCGTATGGGTTGCTGCCGCGCGCGAAGGTCTCGACGCCGATGCCGAGGTGCGCGGTGACCTCGGAGTACACATGGCCCGAGACCGGCACCCCGCGCTCGGTCGCCCAGTCGATCATCTCCCGT
>JAITUD010000169.1 GCA_031286555.1 Microbacterium sp.
CGTCGGCGCGCTGGTGGCGTTCATCTACACGCGCACCAAGCGGCCGAAGCAGCGAGGCCTGCAGATCGCGCTGCTGTCGGCCGTGGTGGTGGGTCTGCTCGTGATCGTCGCGTTCGTGCCGCCTGCGCTGATCCTTTCCGGTGTGTTCGCCTGACCCACAGAGTTATCCACAGGGTTGTGCACAGCATGGGGAGAATTACACACATGTGATTCCACAGCCCGCATATACGAAGAAACCCCCTCAACGAGGGGGTTTCTTCGTATCGAGGACCGGATGCCGGTCAGCGCCAGCGTGTGGTCATGAGGAATCCGATCAGCGCGATGCCCAGGCCGATGGCCAGGTTCCAGGCGCCGATCCCGGGGATGGGGAAGCCCTGCCCGGAGATGTAGTAGACCAGGATCCAGATCAGGCCGAGCAGCATGAAGCCGACCATGACGGGCTTGAACCAGACGGCGTTGGGGGCGTCATCGCCCTCGGCGCGCTCGACGGCGGGCTCTTCGGGTTTGCGGGAACGTGCCATGGGGGACAGTCTACCTGGGCGCACCTGGCGCTTTCACGCCCCCGATTAGACTTCCGATCATGACCGCCGCACCTTCCCGACGTCGCTCACGCGCGACGTTCGCGAGCGTGCTCGGCGAACTGCTGCTCACCGCCGGCGTGCTGGTGCTGCTGTTCGTGGCCTGGCAGCTCTGGGTGGGTGACATCATCATCGGCGCGCAGAACAACGCCAAGGGCGCGGCGCTGTCGCAGGAGTGGGAGCAGATGCCGGCTCCCGCGCCGCCGACCCCCACCAAGGCGCCCGACGGCACGACCACCGTGGCGCTGCCGCCCACGCCGCCGCATCCGGCCGACGCAGAGATCTTCGCCAACATGCGCATCCCCCGATTCGGCGCCGACTACGACGTGAACATGGCCGGCGGCACCAGTCGCGCGCGCACCCTCGACAAGATCGGCATCGGGCTGTACACCGAGTCGAAGATGCCCGGCGAGGTCGGCAACTTCGCCCTGGCCGGCCACCGCACCACCTGGGGCAAGCCGTTCAACAAGCTCGACAAACTGAAGCTGAACGACGCGATCGTGGTCGAGACCCGCGACGGCTGGTACACCTACCGGTTCCGCACGCTCGAGTACGTCAAGCCCACCCAGACCGACGTCCTGCTGGACGTGCCGCAGATGCCCGATGTCGAGACCGGCGAGCGGTACATCACGATGACCGCCTGCTCGCCCCTGTACTCGCTGGCCGAGCGCATCGTCGCCTACGGCGTCTTCGAGAGCTTCCAGCCCCGGGCGGACGGTCCGCCCGCATCCCTGGCTCCGGTCGATGTCGCCACCCCCTCCGCCGAAGGAGCCCGCTGATGTACGCCGCACTGTGGCGCCTGCTGCCCGGACCTTGGTGGGTGCGCACCCTCATCCTGCTGGTCGCGCTGGCGGCCGTTCTCTACGGTCTGTTCTTCTACGTCTTCCCGTGGGTGAGCCCGTTCATCACCCCTGGCGAGGTCGACGTCCAGTGACCGCGCGCGTGCTGGTCGTGGACAACCACGACAGCTTCGTGCACACGCTCATCGGCTATCTGCGCGAGCTGGGTGCCGAGGTCACGATGATCGAGGCGGATGCCGGCGACGCGGCGTTCTTCGCCGCGCTGATCGATCGGTACGACGGAGCGCTCATCTCCCCGGGTCCGGGGGAACCCGCAGACGCGGGGGCATCCGTCGACATCGTCCGCCTGGCGGCCGAGAAGCGGATGCCGCTGCTCGGCGTCTGTCTCGGGCACCAGGCGATCGGCGTCGCCTACGGCGCCCCGGTCGTTCCGGCGCCCGAGCTCATGCACGGCATGAGCTCGGAGGTGCAGCACGACGGCACCGGGCTTTTCACCGGCATCCGCTCGCCCTTTGCCGCGGGGCGCTACCACTCACTCGCGCTCGACGAGGCGGACCTGCCGCCTGAGATCCGCGTGACCGCGCGCACCGCGAACGGCACGGTGATGGCGCTCGCGCACGAGAGCCTGCCGATCGCCGGGGTGCAGTTCCACCCCGAGAGCATCCTCACCGAGAGCGGCCACCGGCTGCTGGGCAACTGGCTTGCGACTCTCGACGACTGACCGTCAGCCGCCGCTGCAGTACTTCAGGTCGATCGTGGTGCCGATCGGCACGTCGCCCGGAGCGACCGACATCGACTTCACCGTCGGCGGGTTCGACGCCGGGCAGCTGTCGTCCTTCACCGGGTTCGCCGTCATGCCGAGATCCTTCAGCCGCGCCGTCGCTGCGTCGAGGGT
Source organism: Microbacterium sp. (assembly GCA_031286555.1). Lineage (GTDB taxonomy): Bacteria > Actinomycetota > Actinomycetes > Actinomycetales > Microbacteriaceae > Microbacterium. The sequence goes on from JAITUD010000169.1 coordinate 2,274, forward strand.
CCAGCCGGTCATGTTGTCGACGGTCATCACGCCGCTCGCCACCACGAGGTCGACGACCGTGTCCGGCGGCACCTCGGCATCGGCGTCCTGGCTCGCCTGCATCACCGTCCCGGCCTTCGCAGCCGGATCGTTCTGCTGACGCACCTCGCCGAACACCAGATCGGCGCCCTCGATCGCGGCCTTCGCAGCATCCTGCGACAGCCCGACCAGAACGGGGACCTTCACCAGCTGAGCGCCGGTGGAGACGTAAATCGTCACCGTCTCGCCCTTGTTCAGGGTCTGGCCGGCGACCGGGTCCGTGCGGATCACATGATCCTCGTCGACCTCGGAGCTCGGCTCCTCGACGACCTTCGAGAACAGATCGAGATCCTCGAGCTGGCCCTGCGCCGACTCCGAGCTCTGATTGACCAGGTTCGGCACGGTGCGCGAGGTGCTGGGCACCTCGGGCGGACGCATGCTCATGCTGATCACCCAGAACAGCACCGAGACCAGCAGCACGGCGAGAAGGGCGACACCGGTCCAGATCCACGCCACCGGCGGACCGGACTGGGTGCGGGTCATCGTGGTGTCGGTGCTCAACTGACGCAGCGACCTGGCCGTCTCCTGCGCCTGGCGCGGGTTCGGACCGTACAGCTCGCTGGTGAGCGCACCGATCTCCTTCTTGCTCGGCGCACGGCCGGAGACCGCACCGTCGAGGGCCTTGCGGAAGCTCGCGGCGTCCGGAAAACGCTGATACGGATCCTTCGCCATCGCGCGCAGCACGATCGCGTCGAGGCCGGCAGGAATCGTCTCGTTGACCTCGGTGGG